>JASIGB010000693.1:0-4316 GCA_030045355.1 Bryobacteraceae bacterium | reverse complement strand
TTCGGGCTGCGGTACGACTGGGAATCCAATCCGGTGGAGGTGAACAACTTACTGCATAACGTCGTGGGGCCGCCGTTCGGGACCGGATTCGTGAATGTGCCGCACGCTTTCGCCACCAACCCCGCGAACAAAAACTTCGATCCGCGGGCCGGCCTCGCGTGGGACATCTTTGGCGACCACAAGACTTCGCTGCGCGCGGGCTTCGGTATTTTTCACGACGTTTACCAAACCTACACCTTCGGCTCGGCTTACAAATCGAATCCGCCGTTCCTGACCGAGAATCAATTTTTCACGGGCGGCGATCCAAATTTCCCGACGCCGTTCATCGGAGGCGGGACACCGCTTCTCAGCCAGACCACGGGTCTGTATTATGGGACGAGCACGACTCCTTACAGCCTGGAGTACACCCTGAGCATCCAGCGGGAACTGCCCTGGCACACGCTGTTCACCGTCGGCTATGTGGGCACGCGCGGCGTTCATCTGCTGGCCTTCCACGATTTCAACGCACCCATCCCAGGCATCAACGCCAATGGGCAAATGACATTCGTGCATCCCGATCCGACCGACCCCAGCGTGTTGGTGCAGAACCCACGCCCGGATCCGGCTTTCGGCGCACTGGACATGACCGATCCCACCAGCTATTCCAGTTACAACGCGCTGGAGGTCGGCGTGGAACATAAGCTTTCCGCCGATCTGGTGTTCCAGTTCGCCTACACTTACTCGCATTGCATCGACAGCGCATACACGTTCGCCGGTTTGGGAGGCAACAACGGGTCATCGGCAATTACCAACCCGTACGATTGGAACGCCGACCGGGGAAACTGCAGCTTCGACCTGCGCCAAAACCTTTCCGCCAACATTGTTTACCAGCTTCCTTTCCGTGGCAATCGCTTCAAAGAAGGCTGGCAGTTGACGTTGATCCAGGCCTGGCATACCGGTGTGCCTTTTACTCTAACCGAAGGCGATCAGGCTTTTCTCGGGAACAATTTCGACGTCGAGCGTCCGAATTATGTGGCGGGCTGCAACGTCTCTGCCAACCAAAGCGTGCACGCGTGGTACAACCCCGCCTGCTTCACTCCTTCCGCGTACGGCACCCTCGGGGACCTGGGAAGGAACAACATTGTCGGACCGGGCTACCTGGATACCGACTTCGGCGTCCTGAAGAACACGCGGCTGAGCGAAAGATTCACCCTCCAGTTCCGGGCTGAGTTATTCAATATCTTCAACAACGTGAACTTTAGCCTGCCCACGGGAGCGGCTTTCAACGCCGGGTCGGCCAGCACGAATTATCAGGCCACACCAACCACAACTGGCAACGAGATTACCTCCATTGTGGGCAACGCGCGGCAGACGCAGTTCAGTCTGAAGCTGTTGTTCTGACGGAACCCCAAGCCGATTTCCGGTGTCTAAACCGTCGTGCCGGCCAGTGCGGTGGACGTGCGGGCAGGAAAGAATTGGGCGGCCGTGTGTCTTCTGTACGCTGCGATCTCCGCTTGCATGAATCATCATGCGGCGCTGTCGCCTCCAAAACCCGCCGTTGACGATTCAACGCCACCTTGGCTGGATCTCCGGCCAGGCATGGAATTGCAGGTCAACGCCGCCTACTACCGCGAGGGTTCGCCGCGGCGTAGCTTGGCGGATTATCTAGGAGACGAAATCGCGAGTTATGAGGTTGGCGCGAACGGATCGTTGAGCCTGAAATCGGCATCTTCTCTTCCGGCGGGCAAACAACCTCCCCGCGACCAACCTGCCGTTCCACTGCTGATCGGGCGGAGCAATGCATCCAGCCGGTATCACCGCTTGTTTTTTCGGGTGGTGTTCAGCCAAACAGGCAGTCCCCGGCAGGCGATCCTGCTGGGTGCACGATCGGACGCAGAGCTTGATCGCATCACGAGCCAGCTTGCAGGCGACCAAGTTTCGTCGTGCCGGGAGCGGTGTACTGTGTTCCCCGAATGGAGCACTGCCTCGGTGATGATTGCCATCACCGTGAACGGACTGCCCCGAAGAGTTGTCTTCGGCAGCACGATCGGAAATATAGCTGCTCATCCGCTGCATATTACGCTGTTGCGCAGCGACGGCGGGCGAATCACGTCCGTTCCGGTCAACACCTCCGACCCGGAGGCGCTTCGTCTACCCTTGCAGCACGGAGATCGGATCACCTGGAATTGATTCGCCTAGGCGTATAGTAATAGGTGGATCGCCAAAAACATGGCTGATGTTGTGGAAGCGCTTATCATCGATCTCCTGGACTGGGTGAGCAGCAAGGAGCGGACCTACGAAGAGGTGATGGAGGCGTGGCGCACGTCCTGCCCGCGGTTGCCGGTCTGGGAGGACGCGAACGATCGTGGGTTGCTCGCGATTGAGGTTGTGGACGGCCGGTCTCTGGTGCGGCTCACCCCGTCGGGCGTCGCGCTGCTCGAGTCGCGAACTCTCCAGCGTTAGCGCGGCACCCGTCGGCGGGTTGGCAACCAGCCCAACGGCCGCAGTGTCTCATTGGAGCAACGTAAAGCCATACAAGCTGTCTCCCGCTCCGACGACGACGTACTGGCGGCCATCCAGCCCGTAGCTCATGGGACCATTGCTGACGTTGCTGGGCAGATGTGCATGCCACAGGATCTTGCCATTGGTGGGATCGTACACGATGAAATTTCCCGAAGGATCGCCCGTAAACAAGAGCTTGCCCGCCGTGGTCAGAATGCCGATCGTCCCGCCGCCGCGGTTGTAATCGTGGGTCCAACGGATCTGGCCGGTGCGGTAATCGATGGCCTTGAGCGCGAGCGTGGAGTACACGCCCGAATCGCGGCCGCCGTAGCCTTCCGGTTTGTCGCCCGTATCGGTGAGATAGTACAGGCTGTAGGAAGACACGGCGTTCACGTAGAACAATCCGGTATCGGGATCGAAGCTCGGCGACGGCCAATTCGCCGCTCCGCCCAGCGCCGGGACCACCAGCGCGCCGTCGGGCTTCGGCTCTTTGAGCGGATTGCCGATAGGCTGGCCTTTGGCGTCCAGCCCCTTGGACCAATTGATATCGATGAACGGCTTGGAAAGAATATTCTTGCCGTCGGTGCGGTCCAGAACGAAGAAATAACCGTTGCGGCTGGATTGCGCGAGCAGCTTGCGCGGACGGCCGTCGATTTCGCCGTCGATCAGCACGGGAGTTTCCGCCGCGTCCCAATCGTGCGTGTCGTGCGGCGAAGCCTGAAAATACCAGACCAGCTTGCCGGTGTCCGGATTCAGCGCGACGATGGAGCAGGTCCAGAGGTTATCGCCTTTGCGGCCCTGCCCGGCCATGACGGGATTCGGATTGCCGGTGCCCAGGTAATACAAATTCAGTTCCGGATCGTAAGTGCCCGGCACCCAGGTCATGCCGCCACCGTGTTCCATGGCTTCGGAATTGGGCCACGTGTCGGCGCCCGGTTCGCCCTTGCGCGGCGTGGTGTTCCAGCGCCATTGCAATTGGCCGGTTTCCGGATCGCGCGATTCGAGGTATCCGGGGACATCCAGCGAATCGCCGCCCACGCCGACGATAATGTGATTGCGAATCACGATGGGAGCGGGCGTGGCGAAATATTCCTGCTTCACGTCGGCAATCTCCACATGCCAGCGCTCGCTGCCGTCCTTGGCGTTGAGCGAAACCAGGTAATCGTCCGGCGTCTCGAAGTACAGCCAGTTTCCGTACATCCCGAAGCCGCGGCTGCCGATGTGAATGCCGCCGTGCGATTCCCACTGGTAATGCCAAAGCTGGCGGCCGGTGCGCGCATCGACGGCCCAGGCATGATCGGGCAACGTGAAGTACAAAACGCCGTTGACCTCGAGCGGAGTGGATTTGATCGGAGAAGTCAGATTGCCTGTGCCGGCGTCGAGCCGGTATTCCCAGGCCAGGGTCATGGCCGTGACGTTGGAGGAATTAATGAGCGCAAGCGGGCTGAAGCGGCGGCCGGAATAATCGCCGTTGTAAGTGGGCCAGGTATCGGTGGGCGGCTTGAGCAGCAGCGCGGGATCCAGGCCTTGGGCATTGAGCTGTCCGGCGAGCCAAAATCCCGTGAACCAATGTCCGGCGAGCGCGAGGCAGGCGAGACGGAGCTTCATTTCAACGTCTCCAGATAAGCTAGAACATTGTGCATGTCGGCGTCGGTGTACTTTCTCAGCAGGTCGGCGTGTGCGGCCAGGGGATCGTGGATTTCGACTTTCACCCGCGCGTCGCGAGCGAAGCCGCGGTATTCGCCCGAGGCGTCGCGCAACCCGACGTTGAAGTCGTCGACAAATTCGAGCGTGCCGCTGAACGACGGACCGGACGGCAGTGTGACCGTAACCTG
>JASIGB010000692.1:0-5744 GCA_030045355.1 Bryobacteraceae bacterium | reverse complement strand
TAGAAACGAAACTTGGCCGCGGTGGGCCGAATCTAATTAGGTGAGCTGTTATGAAGTTCATTATTCCGCTCGCGCTATTCATCGGCCTGGCTGCGAGCGCCTTTAGCGAAAGCTGGTCGGGAATGCTGGTCAGCGCGAAATGTTACGCCGCTGAGCAGCGCAACGTGAATCCCCTGGACACGGAAACCGCCGTGGATACCGACAAGGGAGCGGAGATCCGCTATTGCGCACCCAAGCCCAAAACGAAATCCTTCGCCGTGGTCGACTCCTATGGGCGCGCGCTGCGCTTCGACCCTGCGGGCGACGCCAAAGCTTCTGCTTATGTGCAATCGGCCGGCAAGCAGCGCTTGTATCCGGTTGCTGTCACCGGCGAACGGAGCGGGAACCGGATTCAGGTAGCCGCGATTTCATCCGCGGGCGGACAGTAATCCGCTACTTCAGCTCATCGTTACTTCAGGTCTCCGTCACTTCAACTCCACCGGCCGGTCAAACACCACGTCCAGCGTGGAGCCTTGACGTAGATCCACTTCCCGGCCGCGCGTGAGCAGAACGGTCGCCAGTCCCACCGCCGAGCCCACTCCCGCCCCGATGCCGGCGCCACGCACCGTCTCGGTAGCCAGGCCTCCAATGGCCGCTCCGCTCCCGGCAAAAATCGCGATTCGCCCGGCGTCCTGACCTTTCCCGGGCGCCTGCTCGACAGCGTTCTCGTTTCCCACCACCTTCTGACCACTCCCCTCCGAATCCACAGAGCTCAAGTGCGGTGCAAACTGGTACACTTGGCCGCTCCCGAGTGTCAACGTCTGTAACCTGATCGCCAGTTCCGCCCGGCCTTTCACACGCCCGCTGCGCTTGGATTCGGTCACCACGCCCTGCACGTAACTTCCCGCCGGAACAAGAATCTTTCCTCCTTCTACAATGGGAACGGCGGTTCGCAAATAGACGAAGTCACCCTGTTGCGCCGTACGGCTGCTCAAGGAATTTTCCATCCGCAGCAGCACGTGCGTTCCCGCAGGGATCTCCGCCGCCGGAATCAGGCCCGCTGAAAGCGCTAACAGCAAGAGAGCGCGGGAATTCATGGAGGGCACCTCCCTAATACGGAATAATAACGCCGCTGGATTACGGTTGAGTGATTCCCCCGATTCCGCCTGCGGTTTTCCCCTCGGGCCTATAAGGCTTTTGCACCGATCAGCCGATTAGAGTACTGGTACAGTGGCGTGCGCTCCCTCCTTCGCAATCTCGCCGGTAGTTTTGTCGAGTGCCGGGCGCGGCACATTGATGACCCGGTTCAGCGTCTGCGGTTTCTGCAAAGCAGCATGGGTTCGCTTGGCGGCCGGCCTAGGCTCCATGCCGGCAACGCGGGACGTTTTCGAAAACTGGCGATGCTCGCCGCGGCCGTGCTTTTCCTCGGCCTGCTGATCCCCAAGTACAAGGCGTCGTCTTCGGGTTTGAAGACGGCCGCCGCTTTCGCGCCAATCGCGGCCGCTCCTCGCCTGTCGGCCCCTCTATTGGATCGCGGTCCGTCCGCCGCGCCTCCCGATTCGATTTCGCCCGACACGGTTCCCAACGTCTGGCTGGTGGATCAGACGCACGACTTTGAAACCTACAGCAACGGCTTGCGCGTGGATGATCGCTACGTCAAATCCAATGAGAAACGTATCTTTTATCCCGTCTACCAGCGCGGTGGGATCGACGTGCGGGAGCCGGTGTGGCGCTCTCAACCCGCCGGCATTGTCTATCACACCACCGAGAGCGATCAGGCGCGTTTCACGGCGGACCAAAACGCCCGTCTGAAGCGCATCGGCAAAGCCGTGCTCGCCGTCGTCCAGCAGAATCGCAGTTATCACTTTCTCATCGATCGCTTCGGCCAGGTCTTTCGCATTGTTCCGGAGAGCGACATTGCCAATCACGCGGGCTATTCGGTATGGGCGGACGGTCAGAGCGTCTTCGTCAACCTGAACAACAGTTTTTTGGGAATCGCCTTCGAAACTCAGACCCAGCTCGGCGAGCAGCCGTCAGCCAATCCGGCGCAGGTGCACGCCGCGCGCGTGCTGACCGAGATGCTGCGCTACAAATATCACATCCCTGCCATGAACTGCGTCACGCATGCCCAGGTCTCGGTGAATCCGGACAACATGCTGGTGGGTTACCACACCGATTGGGCCGGCAATTTTCCGTTCCGCGAGCTCGGGTTGAGCGACAACTACGGCCTGCCGCCGCCGAGCATTTCTGTTTTTGGGTTCGGCTACGATCCCACGTTCCAACACGCCACCGGCGGCCGGCTCGAGCAAGGTCTCGCGTCGGCCGAGTATCAGGTCGAAACGCAGGCCGCCTCGCGCGGTATGACGGTAGCCCGTTACCGGGCCGTTCTTCAGAAACATTATAAGGAGGTATTGGCGGCGCTCAAGGCTGCGGCTGCCGCCAGCGACAAATCATCATGAGACACAGCGATAAAGTAAACAATTCCGCGGTGGGATTGGACGTGGGCACCAGCCGCGTCTGCCTGGCGCAACGAGTGGGCGAAGAGTTCCAATATGAAACGGAGCTGAACGCCTTCGTCACCATTCCCTATTCGAAAATGACCGAGGCCGTTCTTAAAAAGGAGAAGGTGCCGCACACCGTCTCCGGAGACGATATTGTGGTGCACGGCAACGAATCGGACCGCTTTGCCGACGTCCTCAATATCGAGACCCGCCGCACGATGACCAAGGGAATTCTGAACCCGGCCGAGCCGGAAAGCCTGGGCATGTTGCGGAACATCCTCCAGTCGCTCGTGGAAACGGCCAAGGACCGCCAGAAGCTCTGCTTCACGGTCCCGGCCGCGCCGCTCGGGGCCGAGGACAATCTCACTTACCACGAAGCCACGCTACGCCGCATCCTGACCGATCTGGGCTATGAAGTAAAAAGCATCAACGAAGGCTTGGCGGTAATCTATTCCGAATTGGAAAGCTCCAATTACACCGGCATCGGCATCAGTTGCGGCGGCGGTTTGTGCAATGTGTGCGTGGCGTATTTATCCGTACCGGTTTTCAGCTTCTCCATTCCCAAGGCCGGCGATTATATTGACACCAGCGCGGCGGCGGTGACGGGCGAACGCGCCAATCGCGTTCGCATCATCAAGGAGGACTCGTTCCATTTCAACGGCTTCTTCGCCGACAAGGTCCAACAGGTGCTCGGCGTGTACTACGACGAAATGATCCAGTCGCTGGTGCAAGGCATGAAACAGGCCTTCTCGAACTCGCGCAACCTGCCGAAGTCTACCCGGCCGCTGCCCATCGTTTTGAGCGGCGGAACGGCGCTGCCGGAAGGTTTCCGCGACCGTTTTGAGAGCGCTCTCAGGGAGACGGACCTGCCCATCGCTTCCAACGAAATCCGCCTGGCGGCCGATCCGCTGCACGCCTCGGCCAAGGGCGCACTGGTCGCCGCGCTGGCCGACGCATAGACGGGTTTTCGTATTAGTGGCTGGCCGTTATACCGGCTGGGCAGTGGCGGATGGTTCCAGGACCTGCCGTGCCCAGCCCGCGGCTTCACAATACGCCTGGGCAAGTTCGGTCATCGGCGCACCCAGTCCCGGCCCCAATCGCTCCACCAGCGGCCAATCGGCGGCTTCGTAGGCCCGCGCCAGTTGATACACGCATCCGAGCGGACCGCTGTCGGCTGTATCGCCGCGCAGCACCGCCGCGATCTCGGATGCCAGGCCTATTTCCGAAAGCATCTCCCCGAGCGGCCGGTCCACCAGGGCGTCCAGTAGCGAGAACAGACCCGTGAGAAACGCAGACTGCTCGAATCCCCGGTTGGCGCCCGAGGCCTTCGAGGTCCGCGCCAGCAATTCGCAAAATCGCGCGCGCACCAGAGAGTGCCGGATCAGTTCGCTCGGTTTGTCGGCGCCGGTACGCGCCAGCGTGGCCAGGACCACCCACTTCCTGAGCTCCGTCTCTCCGAAATACAGCAGCGCCTGGCGAATCGACCGGATATTGCTAGCCAGGCCGAACAGCGGCGAATTCACGTAGCGCAGCAATTGGTACGAAAGGGAGACATCTTCCAGGATCAATTCCTCCAGGCGCTCGAAGTCTAGTTCCGGGCGCTGGGCTTCCTGGAGCAGCCGCAGGCAGTGAAGTTTGTTCGTCGGAATCCGGCGCCCGTGCATGGTCACCGGCCGGGCGAAAAAGTAGCCCTGAAAATAATCGTAGCCGGCCTCGCGAGCCCATTCGAACTCCTCGTAAGTCTCCACTTTTTCGGCCAGCATTTCCAGGCCGCGTGTCTTGGAGGAACGCACCAGCATTTTTTGCTCCGGCCAGGGGATGCTGTGGACTTCCACCTTGACTAAATCGGCGATCTCTAGCAGCCGCTCCGAGCCCGGACGGAAAACGAAGTCGTCCAGCGCGATCCGGTAGCCCTGCGCGCGCAGCCGGCGGCAAGCTTCCAGAACCTCGTCGTCCGGCTCCACGGTTTCCAGCAATTCGATCACGGTGCTCTCGCGCGGTAGCGAAGCATGCCAGCCCTGGAGCAACGGCCCGCGCCCGAAGTTGACAAAGGCCTTTTTGCTTCCGACCAGGTTTTCCAGCCCTATCACCAGCAGGCTGTTGGCCAGCACTTGTTGGGTAGCTAAGCCACCTTCGGTGCCGTCGAACTCGTTCTGTTCCGCGCGGGAGCGGAACAGCAGTTCGTAACCATAAACTCTCCGGTCACGGTCGAAGATGGCTTGTCGGGCGACAAGCACATCCATACGGGATGTATCGGCAAAAATCCCTGAGATTCTTAGCGGCCCAGTTGTGTTTCAGCCCCGTTTTTTGCGTCATCGCCGTATCCGTAGGCGAAACTCAAGGCCGCCCAACCGAACAGCAGCGCCCCGAAGCCGGACTCAACCACCGCGGACGAGGACTCGTGATGCCATTGATTCCAAGCGAACTTGGCGGCCAGGATGAGGAATGCCACCTGACCGGCGTGCAACAGCACCTTAGCACCGGGATGGGCGCTCCAATTGGGTCGCGGACACACCAGGATAAGCGGGATGGAGAGCCAACCGAGCCACCGCGCCATGCCACCCGGCCACCCAACTCCAAAACTCATGGCGCCCAAGTGAGCCACCGATATCACAAATCCCGTCAGAGCGAGAATGCCAAGCTCTCTTCGGTGCGCTGCGATGTAGAGGTCAGCGCGTGAGGGGGACTTCGGCGAGTCTTCTCTATCGGGATCGGTTCGCAGGTAGTGCCAGGCGAGCAGCATCAGGCCGGCGCCGAACACCGCGCAGAATCCGATTGCGGCCCACTCCGTCGCCGTCGGACCTCTGTTCTCTAGGACGGACGTTCTGTTGAAGAAGTGAATCCATGCCAGAAGGCCCAGCACCAGGAACGCGAGCCCGCTGAGCGCCAGCACCACCCCAATTACCCGGCTGGCGACTCGCATGACGCCCTAGAACGGCACGTCGTCGTCGGTGATCCCTTGGTCCGCCGGCTCGGCCGACGCGGCTGGTCGTGGCGCACTCCGCGGCATCGACACCGGCTGGCGGCCGCCCGAATCCTCCATGCCCTCGCCGCCGCGCCCGCCCAACAGAATCACATCCTCGGCCACCACCTCGGTCATGTACTGCTTTTTGCCATCCTTATCGTCGTAGCTGCGCGTCTGTAACCTGCCCTCGACGTATACTTGTTTTCCCTTAGTCAGGTAGTTGGCCAGATTCTCCTGGCGCCACAACACGATGTTGGCCCAGTCCGTCTCCTCTTTCCATTCCCCGCTCTGTTGATCTT
>JASIGB010000691.1:0-4260 GCA_030045355.1 Bryobacteraceae bacterium | reverse complement strand
AGATGGATGTCACTCGGATCGACGCCATGATCGCCTCCGGCGCGTTCTTCGAAAACCCCGTTCTGCGGGCCGCGTTCCATCACGCAAGGCGTGGCCATCGGCTCCATCTGATGGGCCTCTGCAGCGCCGGCGGCGTCCACTCTCAACTCGAACATCTCTACGCTTTGCTCGAAATGGCGAAGCGCGAGAAGGTTGAGCAGGTGTTCGTGCACTGCTTCATGGATGGCCGCGATACTCCGCCCCAAAGCGGCATCGGCTATATTCGCGAGCTTCAGAAAAAGATGCGCGAAATCGGCGTCGGCAGGATTGCATCCGTCGAGGGCCGCTACTACGCCATGGACCGTGACAAGCGCCGGGAGCGCATCGAGCGCGCCTTCGACGCCATGGTGCTCGGGAATGCCGAAAAATCAACCGACCCGGTCGAAGCCATGCAGCGTTCTTACGAGCGCGAGGTCACCGACGAATTCGTCGAGCCGGTAACGATTGTCGATGACAAACATCAGCCCATCGGCCTGATCCGCGACGACGACGTCTGCATCTTTTTCAACTTCCGCGCCGATCGCGGCCGCGAGATGACCATGGCGCTGACCGATGCGACTCTCGAAAAGCCCTCGCGCTCGCTCGCTCCAAAGAATCTCCATTTCACCACCATGACGGAGTACGACAAGTCGTTCAAAGTGCCTTTCGTGCTCCCGCGCGAGCATCCCAACAACATCCTGGCCGATGTGATGGCGCAATTGAATTGGAAAAACTTGCGCGTCGCCGAAACCGAAAAATACGCGCACGTCACGTACTTCTTCAACGGCGGCAACGAAAAGCCATATCCCGGTGAAAGCCGCGAACTGGTGCCTTCGCCCAAAGTAGCCACTTACGACCTCAAGCCCGAAATGAGCGCGCAAGGCATCACCGACGTCGTCGTGAAGGCCATCGAGCGCCGCGAGTTCGACGTCATCGTCATGAATTACGCCAATGCGGACATGGTGGGTCATTCCGGCAAGTTTGGTCCTACGGTGCAAGCCGTTGAGACCGTCGACGCGGGCCTCGGCCAGATCTACGCCGCGCTGCGCCGCTCCGGCGGATCGTGGATGATCACCGCCGATCACGGCAACGCTGAAACCATGATCGACCCCATCACCAAAGGCCCGCACACGTACCACACCACCAATCCGGTTCCGTTCATCCTGGTCTGCGATTCGCCCGTGATGCTACGGTCCGGTGGCGCGCTCCAGGATATTTCGCCGACCATCCTCGGGTTTCTGGACGAGAAGCAGCCCAAGGAAATGACCGGCCGCAACCTATGCCTGTAAATTGAGCCGCGACCGTGAGGGAGCGGTCCCCGTTACACTGAAACTATGCCCAAACAATACTCCGCACCGCCGCCCCTGTCGATCGACCCGGCCCACAAGTATACGGCCACGTTTGAAACATCGAAGGGCAAAATTGTCTGTGACCTTTTCGCCAAGGACGCACCCAAGACCGTCAACAACTTTGTGTTCCTTGCGCGCGAAGGCTTCTACGACGGCACCGTGTTTCACCGCGTCATCAAGGATTTCATGATCCAGGGCGGCGACCCGACCGCCAGCGGCCGCGGCGGTCCGGGCTACAAGTTCGAAGATGAAACCAAGAACAATCCCAACAAGCATAAAGTCGGCTCGCTCTCCATGGCCAACGCGGGCCCGAATACCAACGGCAGCCAGTTTTTCATCACCCACATCGTCACGGACTGGCTGGACGGCAAGCACACGGTGTTCGGCCAGGTCTCGAGCGGCCAGGATGTCGTCGACAAAGTCCAACAGGGCGACCAGTTGAAGTCCGTCACGATTCAGGAAGGCTGATCCCGTGGCGTTCCCCATTCACCGCATGCGCCGCCTGCGCGCGAGCGAAGCGCTGCGCAACCTCGTGCGCGAGACGCAGCTCGATCCCGCCGATTTCATTCTTCCGCTGTTCGTCTGCCCGGGCGAAAACGTGCGGCGCGAGATCGGCTCCATGCCGGGCCATGCGCAACTTTCCGTCGACCGGCTGGTGAAAGAATGCTCCGCGGCGCACGCGCTCGGCATCGGCGGCGTTATCCTGTTTGGGATTCCGGAAACCAAGGACGAAATCGCCTCCGGCGCTTACGCTGACGACGGCATCGTGCAACAGGCCGTACGCGCCGTCAAGCGTGAAGTCCCCAAGCTCCTGGTGATGACCGACGTCTGCAATTGCGAGTACACCAGCCACGGCCACTGCGGCCTGGTGGTGAATGGCGAGGTGCAAAACGATCCCACGCTCGAGTGGCTGTCCAAAGCGGCGGTTTCGCACGCACGCGCCGGCGCCGACATCGTCGCGCCCAGCGATATGATGGACGGCCGCGTGGCGGCTATGCGGGCGGCTCTCGATGCCGCCGGATTTATCAACACGCCGATTTGCTCGTACGCGGCAAAATACGCTTCGGTGTTTTACGGCCCGTTCCGCGAAGCCGCGGAGTCCACCCCGCAATTTGGCGACCGGCGCAGCTACCAGATGGACCCAGCCAACGCGCGCGAAGCCATGCGCGAAATCCAGCTCGACATCGACGAAGGCGCCGATATGATCATGGTGAAGCCCGCCATGCCCTATCTCGATATCATTCGCGAGGCGCGCGACCGTTTTCCGCTGCCGATCGGCGCGTATCAGGTGAGCGGCGAGTTCAGCGCGCTCACCGCCGCCATCCAAAACGGGTGGCTTGATCGCGACCGCACCATTCTCGAATCGCTCACCGCCATCCGCCGCGCCGGCGCGGATTTCATGCTCACTTATTTCGCCAAGGACGCCGCGCGCCTGCTCGCCTAAAGCTTACTGGCGGACCGAAAATCCGGCGTGATTCTCCAGCGCTGCTTCGGTCTCATCCACGCCGCGCACTTCGGCCCAACGCGGACCTTTCCATAAATATCCGGCCAACTCGGCAAGCTGCGCCGCGGTTCCCACCGCGTACACCTGCACGCTGCCATCGTCGTCGTTGCGCACCCAGCCGCGCACCCCCAGCGCCAGCGCCGTTTGATTCACGAAATAACGGAACCCCACGCCCTGCACGCGCCCGCGCACACGGTAGAATTTCGCCAGCTTCTTTTCACTCAAGGTTTCTTCGCGAGGGGATACACCACGATTCGCCGGAACTCCACCCCGCCGTGATTGCCTTCCAGCAGCAAGGGGCCCGGATCGCCTTCGTTGGTGTCCAGCGCGATGCTGGTCGGCCCGTCGATGCTCTGCCGGTTGATCACGCGAAAGCCGTTCAACAGCACCGTCACCTCGCGCCCCACCAGGCGGACCACCAGCATCTGCCACTCGCCCGCCGGCTTGGCGGCGTTCAGTGTAGGCGCTAGGCGGCCGAAAATCGCGCCGGTGGAGCGGATGGACGGCGGCCGGTCCGCATCGTCGGCGATCTGCACCTCATAGCGGCCGCGCAACGCGATTCCGCTGTTGGCGTGCGGATCCAGCTTGTACTCGGCGTCCAGGACGAAGTTGAAAAACTTCTTGTCGGAAACCAGGCCGGACGCACCGAATCCGGCGCTCAACGCTCCCTCTCTCACCATCCATCCGGGCAGCCGCGCCCCCGGGGCCGGTTGCCAGCCGGCCAGATCGTGTCCGTCAAACAGCGCTACCGGTTCGCCGCGTTTCCAGGAAGCGTCGTCTTTATCTGGCAACGCCGGCGCGCGCACGCCGGTCCACTCCAGATACGTGGACGGGTCGCCCTCGATTTCGAAAGTTCCCTTGAGCTTGCCGTCCTCCACGCGCGCCCAATACAGCCCCTTCTCCGCGCCGTGCTCTTTGCGAAACTTGGCTTCCAGGGCGAAGCGCAACGCGCCCTCGGAAACCGAGAGCTTGGGGAGTTCGTCCAGCAGGCCGACTGGCGAGCCCATGAAGCGGCCGCGGGGATTGTCCGTGCCCGCGCCCGTCACCTCCAGCCACCAGCCGCGCTGCGATCCCGGCACATTCGACGCCGCGCTGTTCACCGTGATATCCCAGCGGCCGTTGAAGTCCTGATCGTCTATGGAGGCGCCGAGGCAGCACATACCCACGGCTGCGGCGGCGAATACGAAGCGCACTGCGCTTACTTTAGCAAACTTTCCTCGATCTCAGCGTCCCAACTCCGCGCGCGTCTGCAGGAATTGCAACACGTTGGCGCGCGTAATAATTCCGTCCAGGTGGTTACCAGTCACGACCGGAAGCTGGTTCACGTCGTCGCGCCCCATGGTTTCGAGCGCTTCCATTACCGGCGTCGTGGGAGTCACCGTATGAAGC
>JASIGB010000064.1:0-2812 GCA_030045355.1 Bryobacteraceae bacterium | reverse complement strand
GGCGTCACCGAGCCGGTCCGTCCTGGCACCGACGAAGAGTTCGGCGAGGACCGTCTGGCACGAGTGTTGACCGGTCTGCGAGATCAAGACGCCGAATCCATCATCAAGAGCGTGAATCAGAAGCTGGAGGAGTTCACCGAAGGAGCTCCTCCTCCCGACGACATCACGCTGGTGGTGGCTAAGCGACTGGCGAATTGACGCCGCTTTTCCGGCCGAGCGCGGGCAAACGAATCTTGAGGACCTGCTCGCGATCCCGCTCCTGGGCCAGATCCCGCGTACGCGCCGAGAGCAGATCCCGCAGCGCGATCATGCCCAGCAGCTTTTTCTCGCTGCCTCGCTCCACCACCGGGAATCGCGTCAGCCCGGTTTCGGCCATGCGGTATACCACCGTGCGCAACGGCTCGTCGGGATGAGCGACCACCGGCTCCTTCACCACGTCGCCGAGGGTTTCCCCGGCCGGATGGGGCTGCTCCAGCCATTGGTGCAAATCATTGCGGGTAATCACCCCCAGCAGCCTGCGGTTCTCATCCACCACCGGATACAAATGCTGGCCGCGGGGGGAATGATTCGCGGTCAGAATGCTGCGCACCTGCTCCAAGGTCTGGCCGGCGTGAAACGCCACTAGGTTGGTGCGCATCGCTTCGCCCGCCGAGAGCACTTCCATCGGATCCACGGCGTATTCGCACGTCAGATGATAGCCGCGGCGCGCCACCTTCTCGGTCAGGATGGAACGCTTCAACACCAGCACGGTGAACGCGTGCGCCACGAGAGTGGCTACCAACAGGGGTAGAAGCATGTTGATGTCGTGGGTGAGTTCGAGGGCGAAGATCGCGCCGGTCAACGGGACCCGCATCGCGCCGCCCAGAATCGCGCCCATGCCCACCAGCGGCCAGAACGCGACGCCCAGGTGCGGCAGGAAGATCCCTTCGAAGCCGCCCAACGCGCCGCCCATCATCAGCAGCGGCGCGAGCACGCCGCCCGATGTTCCGGAACTCAGCGCGACCACCCAAATCGTAGACTTCACCAGCAGAATGCCGATCATGGTGCTGCGCGGCACATCGCCTTGGACCAGCAAGCCAATAGTGTCATAACCTACGCCCAGCGCCTGCGGGAAAATCAATCCGCCGATGCCGACCACCAGGCCGCCGATCGCCGGCCACCACATCCAATGGATGGGAAGTTTTCGAAAAAGATCTTCCGTCGCGTAGACGGCGCGCGTCAGAACACTGGCCAGCACGCCGGCCAGGATGCCGCAGATCACGCAGCCGATCAGGCCCCACGCGCCAATGGCGAGCGGGTGTGGAGGGACGGGGAAGATCGGGCCAGTCCCCAAAATATAGCGGCGCGCGGCGCCCGCCGTGGCGCTGGCCAAAGCGACGGGAATGAAGCTGCGCGGCTTCCACTCGAATAGCAGCAGTTCCACGGCCAGCAGCACCGCCGCGACCGGCGAAGCGAAGGTGGCCGACATTCCGGCCGCTGCACCCGCCACCAGCAGGGTCTTACGCTCCACGCTGGTGAGCCGGAAAAACTGCGCCAGCATGGAGCCGAACGCGCCGCCGGTGACGATGATCGGGCCTTCGGCGCCGAACGGACCGCCGGTTCCGATCGCGATCGCCGACGATAGCGGCTTCAGAAACGCGAGCCGCGGCTCGACCTTGCTGCCGTTGATGAGGATGGACTCCAGCGCTTCGGGAATTCCGTGCCCGCGTATGCGTTCCGAGCCGTAGCGCGCCATAAAACCCACAATCACCGATCCGGCCACCGGCACCAGGATGGCCCACAGGCCCAAGGTGTTCGCCGAGGGCGACGCCAGCGCGGTGCCCCAGCGGTGGAAATACGCGAAGTTCGTGATGATGCCGATCAGCCGGAGTAAAACCCAGGCCATGCCCGTTCCGATCAAGCCCACCACGATGGCCAGCGCGGAAATCGGAAGCACGCGCCAATCGGTGGAGAAGTCGCCCAGCTCGTGGGACTGCGAATGCGGTTGGGTGCTCATGCAACACTTGTCCTTCCTGCATGTTGGCGCCCGATGGAACGCAACGCCCTGGCCAGCCGCGGGCCGGCCACTTCCAGCTCCTGGTGATGCTCGATCGAAAGCTTTCTCAGAACGCGCGCGCCGGAAGCGGTCAGGTGAACCATCACTTCCCGCCGGTCTTCATCGCCCGCGGCTCGCGAGACGTACCCGGCCTTCTCCAGCCGGTCCACTAATTCGACGACGCTGTGATGCTTGAGTTGCAGGCGATTTGCGAGTTCGCCGATGATGGCGCGGCCTCCGGCGGGCAACCCCTTGACCGCCAACAGCAGCTGGTGCTGCTGCGGCTCGAGCCCCGCGGCGCGCGATTGTTCCTCGCTGAAGGCGAGGAATCGCCGGATCTGGGAGCGGAACTCGGCCAGGGCACGGTACTCTTCAAGAGACAGGTCCTTCATTCGCTTACCTTCGTTTCATTTATATCGTATCACGATATAAATGCACAAGGCAGAGGGCACAGATCGCGAGGCGCGCCGCACGGTTCCGATCCCGCCTCCCGAAAAACGCTAGGCCGCTGGAGCGCTCGTTCTCTCCGCCGCTTTGGCCAGCACGAAATCCGAGTGCAGCCGGCGCCAGGGGGTGTCGATGTTTTTGCCATCCGGCGCGATGCCGGGAGCTTCGCGAGTAAAATCGCGAATCAGGGAATTCTTCACGGCGAATACGGCATCACTGTCCAGATACTGATCGCCATTCACGAAGAGATGCGTCACCAACGTCTCGTGCCCATCGGCCATGATCATGAAGTGCACGTGGGCGGGGCGAAAGGGATGGCGCGCCGTCGCT
>JASIGB010000690.1:0-4006 GCA_030045355.1 Bryobacteraceae bacterium | reverse complement strand
AGTATAGGCGTGCTCCTCGCCCAAGACGCGCCGCCGGATCTCTAAAGCCCGATTGTAAAGGTCCTCGGCATCGTGGTATTTGCCTTGGAAGCCGTAAGCCAACGCCAGATTGTTCATCACCGTCAGCGTATTGGGATGCTCGTCGCCTGAGACGCGGCGCCGAAGCGAGAGAGTGGCCACAAGAAGCTGCTCGGCTTGGTCGTACTTTCCCTCAAAGTTGTAGACGCCTCCCAAGTTGTTCATCACAAGCAAGGTATCGGGATCGCTTTCGCCCCGAAGACGGCGCCGGGCTTCGAGCGCCTCCCGGAGGAGGGGTTCGGCCTGAGCGTACTTGTTTTGGTGCATGTAGAGCACCCCCAAGTCATCCACAATGCTCAGAATTTCCGGATCCTGGCTGCCCGCAACACGGCGTAGAATCTCCAGCGCTTTCGAAAACATCGCCTCCGCCTGCGGATACTTGGCCTCGCTGTCATATACCTGCGCCAAGTTGTCCATTGCTTCCACCGTTTCTTTGCGGTCTTCGCCCAGAACCCGGCGGCGCAGCTCCAGGGCGCGTTCCAGTTCGCGTTGCGCTTCCGGAAGCAAGCCCAGGTCTCGATACGTCCGGCCCATGGTTTGCCGGATGCTGGCTTCCACTACCGGCTGGTTGGCAAATTTTCCTTCAATCCGGGCTGCGGCGCGGTCCAGTGCCGTTCGAACCTTGAGATCGGGATCGGGCTTTGTGGCGGGTGCGGCCTGCGTGTTTGCGCTGGCCTGCGATAACAAGTCGTCTTGCAGGAAGTCATTGATGGCCTTTGCCGACGCCGATTCCTCATCCGCTCGCTGCTTCTCGGCGACGGCGCGGTTCCGCTCCGCAACCGCTCTTGCCTCGGCGGCCGTGGCGGCGAGCTGCGACTGTACTTCCCGGTCGCGCTGTTCCGTTGCCGTGCGCTCAGCCGCCGCCGCCCGGTCGCGCTGCGCCAGCGCCGCCTTCGAGGCTTGGTTCGCTCGGATCGCTTCCCATGTGCTCGCCGAAATCCCCGCCACAAGCACCAAAAAAACCGCCGCCACGGCCGCCATCAGCCCGCGATTCCGGCGCGCAAACTTTCGCAGCTGGTACACGGCACTGGGCGGCCGCGCCGTGATCGGTTCGTCGTTCAGGTAGCGTTGAATGTCCGCGCCTAAATCCGCCGCCGATGCATAGCGGCGCGTTTTGTTCTTCTCTAGCGCCTTCTTCGCGATGGTCTCGATATCGCCTCGGTAGTTTCGGTCAATCGTGCTGAGACTTGCCGGCTCTTCGTTTCGGATGGTCCGCACTGCTTCCGGCAACTGCCGAGGATTCACCTCGTACGGCGGCCGTCCGCACAGAAGCTGATAGAGGATCACTCCCAGTGCATAAACATCGCTGCGAGTGTCCACTTCGAGCGGATCGCCCAGCACCTGCTCAGGACTCATGTAGGCGAGAGTCCCGACAATCTGTCCCAAACCGGTCTGCGTTGTCTGCGGTGCGTCCGCCTCCTGTGAGTCTCGCTGAACCAGGCGCGCTACGCCAAAATCCAAAATCTTGGGTTGCGCCAGCTCATCCACCAGGATGTTTGCGGGCTTGAGATCCCTGTGAATCAATCCCCGCTGATGCGCGTGATGCACTGCCTCGCACACCTTCACCATCAGGGCGAGACGCTTGCGCGTGTCGAGATGCCGAGCCTCCGCGTACTCGTTGAGTGGAAGGCCACGGATAAACTCCATGGCGAAAAACGGCTGCGACCCGAAGCCCGTATCCGCCGTATTGGACTCGTAGATTTGAGCGATGCCCGGGTGTTGTAAACGAGCCAGAGCTCGCGATTCCTGGCGGAATCGCCGCAATTGACCCGGCGCCGCGAGGCCGAGCTTGATCATCTTCAAAGCCACGATCCGCCGCGGCTCTTCCTGCTCAGCCTCGTACACAACGCCCATGCCGCCTTCACCGATGACTCGAAGAATCCGATAGCGGCCGATCATGGCCGGGTGCGCTCTGCCTGCCATCTCGAGTGCCGGTGTTTCGAGAAAAACCTCCGTCCGCTCCGCCTGCGCCAGCAGCGACTCCACTTCTTCGCGGAGGGATTGGTCCCCCTTGCACTCTGCTTCGAGGAAAGCTGAGCGCCTGCTTTCTTCTTGCTCCAGCGCTGATAGGAATACCTGCTCGATCTTTTGCCAGCGCTCATCCGGATTCATAATTCCCCCGGCCGGCATCGTGGTCCCCCCGCGTGAGTTCGCGGCGAAGCCAACTCTTGGCTACCTTCCAGTCGCGATGGACCGTGTCGACAGATACTTTGAGGACGTCAGCCGTTTCCTTGACGCTTAACCCGCCGAAAAAACGCAACTCCACTACCTGGCTTTTGCGCGCGTCAACGACCGCAAGAGCGCGGAGAGCTTCGTCGATGGCGACCAGGTCTGTTTCCGGTTGTGCGGCTACCATCAACGCGTCCTCGAGGTCCAGCTTGGGCGCATTCTTTCCGCGTTTTTCCGCCTGACGGGAACGCGCCGAATCCACTAAAATGCGGCGCATGATTTGAGCGCACATGGCGAAGAAATGAGTGCGCCCCTCCCAGTTGGGGTTCGCGACATCCACCAGCCTCAGATACGCCTCATTCACCAGGGCCGTGGTTTGTAGAGTATGGCCTGGATCCTCGCCCGAAAGGTAACGCCGGGCCAACCCGTGCAACTCGCTGTACACCAGAGGCATCAGTTTTTCGAGCGCCCGCTCGTCGCCCCGGCTCCACTGCTCCAGCAATTGCGTTATATTGCCTGCCTTTGGCTCCATCGTGTCTCTCCCGGCTGACGGGCGCCTCAGCAGACAGACTAGCATCTTGCGCTGGGCTTTTCTCCCGCGCCGTCACACGCTTACCGGACCGAGCCAGGTTCCGGTACTCACAAAAGAGCAGTGGCGATGCAAGTTTTTTTCAACGGTTTCCGCGTTACAAAATAGGGCGCGGATTTTCTAACGTGGCCAACTAGGAGGAATATGTCGAGAAAAATCTTGGGGACGACCGGTTTTCGCGGGACTACGCTGGCTGCAGTCCTCTTTTTAGTGAGTGGCGGAATGCGCTTGGCGCACGCCGATACGTTTGATCTAACCTGGACCGGCGCTTACGGGCCCGGCAGCGCGACTCTCACCGCAACACTCTATAGCACCGATGAATACCTGGTTACCAGTTTGACGGGCACGCAGGACGGCGATTCCATCTCGCTGATTGCTCCAGACACCTAGGGGATCAACAACAACGGAATCTACCAGCCTCCGACCTACCCAGACCTGCTCTCCATTCAAGGTTTGGGATTCGTCGACAATACCACCGGCGACGACTACAACCTCTTCTTGTTCACCCTGCCGTCGATGACGAACACCTACACCGAGTGCGTATCGACCGTAACGTCGTGCGTTAACACTCCTCAAGCAGATCTCGGGTTGCCCGTCACCAGCCTGAGCATCACGCCTGTAACGACAGAAACGCCTGAGCCTTCGAGCGTTTTGCTCTTGGGAACGTTGACCCTGGGAGCCGCCGCCCTGATTCGCCGCAGGCAGGCGCGGCGTTCTTAGTCAAGGCAGTTGGTGCGGAAGATGACATGCGGGTGCTCGCGGTTTTCATTCTTGCTTTTCTCCCCGCTGCGATTCGGGCGGATTCGATCTCCTATACGGGCGTTCTTTCCAGTTCGACTGACGTGATTGAGGAGACCTTCACGTTGAGCGCCCCGGCCACCATCGGACTGCAAACCTGGGGGTTCGGAGGGGGCGTAAACGCCGCGGGCGCGATCATTTCGCCGGGGGGCACGGATCCTTTTCTGGGCATTTTTTCCGGCACAGGCGACGCCGCAACGATCCTGACCGACAGCTCGGGCAATCCTTATGGAACTTCATTGGACTTGTCGAACTACGGCGATCCGAACTTCCTGGGCTGCCCGCCTGCCGGAGCGCCGTCCATCGGCGGCTCGCCCCAGTGCGGCGACGTCACGATGACGCTTGACTCGCTCGCGGCCGGAACGTACACCG
>JASIGB010000689.1:0-8282 GCA_030045355.1 Bryobacteraceae bacterium | reverse complement strand
GATGGCCGCTTCATTGCAAGCCGCGAAGTCGTCTTCGGTCCAGGCGAAGTGCTGCGCGAGGTTCTCATACTCTTCGTTCAGAGTGATATTGGTGATGGTGCGCGTATCGGTGCTGATGCTCAACGGCACGCCAGTGCGATAGAGCTTATCGACGGCGTGCTCGGCGTAGTCGCGCGAGATGCCGGTTTGCAGGTTGCTGGTCGGGCAGACCTCCAGGTGAATGCGCTCACGGATGAGATGCTCCACCAGGGCCGGATCCTCGATGCTGCGCACGCCATGGCCGATGCGCGACGGCTGAAACTCGCGCAGCGTCTCCCACACGCTTTCAGGGCCGGCCGCTTCGCCGGCGTGAGCGGTTCGGTAGAGGCCGCGCTCGATGGCATAGCGAAAGGCGGGAATCTGCGGAGCGAGCGGATAGCCCGCTTCGTCGCCCGCGATGTCGAGCGCCGCCACGCGACTGCCCTGGAATTGTTCCACTAAGTGTGCGGTCTGAAGGCCCTGCTCGCGATCAAAGTGGCGCAACGTGCAGAGGATCAGCCGCGCATCGATGCCGCTCGATCGAATAGACGCTTCCGTCGCCCGATCCACCGCGGCCACCACGCGCTCCGCCGTCAATCCGCGCTCCAGGTGCAGGAGCGGGGCGAAGCGGATCTCGGCGTAAATCACGCCGTCGGCGGCGAGTTGCTCGAACAGATCCTCCACTACCAGTTCAAGCGCGGCTTCATCTTGCATCAACTGAAAGCCACGCGGCGCGCGCGTGAGAAAATCCGCCAAGCTGGTGCAGCGCCGCGGCGCGATGAATTCTGACTGATATTCTTCGAGCGAAATCGACTTGTCCAGCTTCGAGACGGCCTGGAAGCTCAGCGAACAATCCAGGTGGAGATGGAGTTCGACTTTGGAAAGAATAGGGGAAAACGCTCGCACCCCTATTCGATGCCGAAGGCGAGCAGGACGTTTCCGGTGTTGCCCGAGATCACTCCGTAGCCCGAGCCGATGAACAACATCCCGTCGGCGATGGTGGGCCCAATGGACGCGATGGAGCCGCCCTTGGCCTGCACTTTGTTCACGGTG
Organism: Bryobacteraceae bacterium; assembly: GCA_030045355.1. GTDB lineage: Bacteria > Acidobacteriota > Terriglobia > Bryobacterales > Bryobacteraceae > Palsa-89. The sequence goes on along the minus strand of JASIGB010000689.1, from coordinate 7,211 downwards.
TCGAACGAGTGCGACGTGTTGTAGGACCACAGCTCCTTGCCGTCGGCGGTTGCGAGCGCGTGCAGCACGCCGTCGGTTCCGGCGATGAACACCACCCCCGGCATGGCGGTGGCCGCGGCGCCGTTATTCACGCGCTGGCCGGGAGCCGCGAGATCCTTGCGCCACAGTTTTTCGCCCGTGGTCAACTGGATCGCGGTGATCCCTCCGCCCGTCAGCCCGTAGTAGGCCGCGGTTTGGTCGAACGCGCCGCCCCACACGATGCCGCTATAGCGGAACATGGGAGTTCCGGGCGGATTGTCCGCGACCTTGGTCTGCCAAACCACCGCCCCCTTTTTATCCGGATCGAGGGCAAACAATTTGCCGTCTTTTGTTCCGGCCACGACGATGCTTTTGCCCCCGGGCAGATTGTGCAGCACCGGCGAATTGCCGATGTCGAGATCCGGCCCGTTCTCCGACGGGCAATTGTCGGTCTTTTCCGGTCCCGTGCAGCCGCCCAGGAATGCATCGCCTGCTTGCGCCTGATAATGCCACAGCACTTTGCCAGTCTTCATGTCGACCGCCATCACAGAATCCGACATCGCCGCGGCGGGCTCGGTCTCCGAATCGCCGGTGCCGAAATACACCGCATGGCGCTTTTCATCGATGGTCGGCGAATTCCACACTGACGCACCCGCGGGCGCGTATTGCTGCACGCCTTTGGAATTCTTGCGCGTGGGTTTCGGCGTTTCGGGAACCACATAGGTCTTCCAGGCGACCTCGCCGGTGTTGGCATTCAGCTTCACGACGCTGCCGCGCGAGGTGCAGCAGGGATAATCGAGATTCGCGGCGGCAAATTCCTCCGACGACGAGACGGGAACGTACAAGTAACCGTCATACAGCTTCGGCGAGGCCGTAATGCGCGCGACGAAATGATCGTCCACCTTGCGGGTCCATAGCTCGTTGCCGGTTTGCGCGTCGACGGCGTAAATGTTGGCATGCGCGTCGCCGAAGAAAACCGCGTACTTCACGCCTTCGTGTCCCTTCACCGGCCCGATGCTCGGTCCGCCGCGCACGTTGCCCTTTGCTTGATAGGACCAGTAGACGCAGCCCGACTTCGCGTCCAGCGAATACACGTAACCGATGTCGGTGCCGACAAACACGCGGCCCGCCGCAACTGCCGGCTGCCCGAACGCCGAGACGCCGGTGGGATAACCGAACGCCCATTTCAGTTTCAGGCGCGGCACTTCGTCGGCGGTGAACCCGGCGCCTTTCACCGTCTGGAATCGGCTGTTGGTCACGTCCGGGCTCCAGCCGTTCCAGCGTGTGCCCGCGGCCGGATCGCTCATCGGCGGATTGGCCTCGCAATGGTTGGGCATGTCTTTCGCGTCGCCCTGCGCGGCCGCGCCAAAGGTTTTGCCGCTCATGAAGACCGCCACCATTTTGCGCTGGTCCTCGGTGAGGGCCGATCCCTGGGTCTTCATGGGCCCGGTGGTCAAAGCCTCGTAAATTTTTTCGGGCGCCATTTCCCGCAGCGTCGCGGGACTGGGTGCGCGGTCCGCCATCGCGGGGTTGCCGTGGCATCCCATGCACTTGGTCTGGAAAACCGCGAAGCCCGATTCGGTGCCCATGGACTGCACCGGCCGCGGGCGGTCGCCCTGTGCATTCAGCAGGCCCACAGGCATTGCAAGCGCCACTAGCGCCAGAAGGCGAGAATACTTTGTCATTGGATTTCCTGTTCGACCCACAGCATATCTCGGGCTGCATGCAGCCCGCAACGCCGGCCTAATATATTAAGACGTATGCGATTTTTCGTGCTCCTCGTCGCCATGACAGCGCCGCTGGCCGCGAATCCATGCGAAGATCTGGTCAAACTCGCACTCCCGCATGCGAGTGTCACGCTCGCGCAATCCGTACCTGCCGGCGGGCTCAGCTTGCCAGACGGAGCGATTCCTAGGTTTCCCGGATTTCCTCCGCCCGATTTCTCCAAGCTCGCGGCGTTTTGCCGCGTCGCCGCGACGCTCCAGCCTTCGAGCGACTCCGACATCAAGATCGAGGTCTGGATGCCCGAATCCGGTCCGTCGACGAACTGGAACGGCAAGCTCGAAGCGGTGGGCAATGGCGCCTGGGCGGGCAGCATCAGTTATCGCGATCTGATGACGGCGGTTTCCGCCGGCTATGCCGCCGCGAGCACGGATACCGGCCACACCGAACGGACTGCGGCGTTTGTGGTCGGGCATCCGGAGAAACTGGTCGACTTCGCCTATCGCGCTGTGCACGAAATGACTGTTGCATCCAAGGCGATCGCAGCGGCTTACTACGGCAAGCAGCCTTTGCGCGCGTATTTCAATGGATGTTCCACCGGCGGGCGTCAGGCGCTGGCCGAAGCGCAGCGCTATCCGAACGATTACGACGGCATCGTCGCCGGAGCGGCGGCGAATTATCCCACGCACCTGCAAGGCGCGCAGGTCTGGACCGCGAAGATCACGAACCAAAATGGCGGCTACATTCCGCCCGCCAAATATCCGTTGATCCACAACGCCGTCCTCGAAGCCTGCGATGCGCTCGACGGGGTAAAAGATCGCGTGCTCGAAGATCCGCGCCGCTGCCATTTCGATCCGCAGGCGCTTCTATGCAAAGGCGCCGATAACGGCCAATGCCTCACGGCGGCCCAGGTGGAAGTCGCGCGAAAAATCTATGCCGGGCCCGGTGCGGCGATTTTTCCGGGCCTGGAACGCGGCAGCGAGATGGGGTGGGCGACGCTCTCAGCTCCCAAGCCGATGGCGTTGGCCGCGGAAACCTATCAATACCTGGTTTTTCACGATCCCAATTGGGATTATCTGAAATTCGACGCGGCGCGCGATATCGCCACCGCGGATAAGACCATCGGCCCGCTGATGAATTCGATCGATCCGAATCTGAAGCCGTTTTTCAAACACGGCGGAAAGCTGCTGATGTATCACGGCTGGGCCGATCCGGGAATCGCGCCCGAAAACAGCGTGAACTATTTGACGGCGGTCGAAGAGGCACTCGGCGGATCGACCCCGGCTCCGACTTCCATTCGCCTCTTCATGGTTCCCGGCATGGGACACTGCGCCGGCGGCGACGGCACGGACGATTTCGACAAGATCGGCGCGCTGGGTGCCTGGGTGGAATCCGGCTACGCCCCCGATCGCATCCTCGCTGCTCACAAAACCAAGGGCGTGATCGATCGCACGCGTCCGTTGTGCCCGTATCCCCAGACCGCGCGCTACAAAGGCTCGGGCAGCACCGACGACGCGGCCAATTTCACGTGCTCCTGCCCATATCCCGCTGCCCCCTCCGCGGATTTTGTCTGCCTAACTGTGTATCAGTGATCCGGCGAGCTCACGACCACTCGAGAATCACTTTGCCTGCATTGCCGCTCTTCATCACCTCGAACGCCTGCTCGAACTCCTGATAGGGGAAACGGTGGGTGATCACCGGCCGTATGTCCAGGCCATTTTCGAGCATCACGCCCATTTTGTACCACGTCTCAAACATTTCCCGGCCGTAGATGCCTTTGATGGTGAGCATGTTGAACACCACGGTGGTCCAATCGATGCCGAATTCCTGGGTCGGGATGCCGAGCATCGCGATCTTAGCGCCATGGCTCATGTTGGCGATCATTTCGCGCAGGGCGGAAGAAACGCCGGACATTTCTAACCCCACGTCGAAGCCTTCGGTCATGCCCAGCTCCTTTTGAAGCTGCGCGAGCGGAGTTTTGGCGGTGTCCACCGCGCAGGTGACACCCATTTTTCGCGCCAGCGCCAGCCGGTAGGGGTTCTTATCGGTGATCACGACGTGACGCGCCGCGGCATACCGCACCACGGCCGCGGCCATGATCCCGATGGGTCCAGCGCCGGTGATCAGCACGTCTTCGCCCAGTACCGGAAACGACAGCGCGGTGTGCACGGCGTTGCCGAAGGGGTCGAAAATCGCCGCCACGTCGAGGTCGATGTTAGGTTTGTGCCGCCAGACGTTGGTCATCGGCATCGCGATGTAGTCCGCGAATCCGCCGGGCCGGTTCACGCCGACGCCCTTGATGTTGGCGCACAAATGCCGCCGTCCAGCCAGGCAGTTGCGGCAGTGGCCGCATACCACGTGGCCTTCGCCGCTCACCAGTTCGCCCGAATGAAAATCGGTGACTTCCGGACCCACTTCCACGATCTCACCCACAAACTCATGGCCGATCGCCATGGGGACAGGGATGGTGCGCTGCGCCCACTCGTCCCAGTTATAAATGTGAACGTCGGTGCCGCAGATTCCCGCGCGGCGCACGCGGATCAGGACGTCGTGGATGCCGAGGGTGGGTTCGGGGATGTCCTCCAGCCAGAGGCCCGGCTCGCGCTTGCTCTTAACAAGTGCCTTCATGAGAATTTGGAGTACGGCCGCACCTTTAAATACAGCGCCGCAGCCGCATTACCCATTGCACCACGAATGGGATATGTAATGTTGCCACGCGTATTCCGATATCTAGAGCTAGCTGCGCTTCCTCGGACTTGAAGCCGGTGGGGAGAGCAAGCCGAGCGGCCTCGCCACGCTGGAGTGGGATGGCCGCGCGCTGCGTTTGACGCAGCTCGACTGCCTCACCGAACCGGACCACATTATCGAATGGGCTACCGGCACCGCGGGACATAATGCGGTGATTGGGATTGACGCGCCGATCGTCGTTCCCGAGGTGCCCGATGCCGTCACCATGCGTTCGGCCGACCGGCTGGCTCAGTCCCTCTACGGCAAGTATCGCGCCGGACCGTCGCCCGCGAACCTGTCGCCGGCACTTTGGCATCGGACGACGCGACTATCCTCGTCGCTCGCCGCGAGGGAGTTCCGGCATGGGGATCAATTGGCAAGGCAAGCCGGAGGCCGGTATCAGATCGAGGTGCATTGTCCGGCGGCGTCGGTGCAGCTTTTCCTGCTCAACCGGATGGTGCGCCACCGGCGGGGGACGCTCGCCGAACGCCGGGAGGGCCTGAGGCTGTTGCGCGGCCTGATGCTGGATCATTTTCCACGCCTGTTTCCCAGGCTGCAGATCAGTGATCTACCAGAAGTTCCCTTGAGTGTCCAGGATTTCAACGCGCTGGAGCATTTACTCGATTCTTTAATGAGCGCCTATGTCGCCGCCTATTGGTGGTACTGGGGACGGGACCGCAACGATGTATTGGGGGATGCCACCAGCGGCTATATCATCGTGCCGCGGCGCCGCACGGCCGACCTCAAACTGGCCGACTTGCGCGAGGAGCTAAGGAACCGTGACCTCCTCGAGTCGGACGCGATCCCAGAGCCGCTCGCCCAGTTCAAGGTGTGGCTTTACGAAGCCTGCTCGGCGGCCCTGGTGGAACCGAACGCCATGACGTTGGCCACCGCCGGCGAGGACGGGCAGCCCTCGGCGCGGATTGTCTCGCTCATGGGCATCGGCGAGAAAGGGTTTACCTTTTTCACCAATGCGCGCAGCAGCAAGGGGCGGGAACTGGCCGCTAATCCCCGGGCAGCATTAGTGTTCCACTGGCCGGAGATCGGACGGCAGGTGCGGGTCACGGGCACCGTGGAAGGCGCCCCGAATCATGAGGTCGGCGCGTATTTTCAATCCCTGTCGCGCGATGCCCGGTTGAGCGCGTGGGCATCGTGGCAAAGTTCCGGGATCGCGGATCGCCAATTCCTGGAGGTTCGTATGGCCAAACTAGGCCAGCGGTTCGCGGATGGGGAAATCCCGGCTCCGCCGGCTTGGAGCGGCTATCGCCTGCGGCCCGAACGCATCGAATTCGCGCAAAGCCGTCCGAATCAATTACATGACAGGTTGCGGTACCAGCGGCAGGCGGATGGGGGGTGGGTGATCGAGCGGCTGGCGCCGTGAGTTAATGCGCGCCGTTGCCGTCGGTTTTCCAGGAATCGACCAGTTTTTGAACCGAATCGGCGAGATGCATCAGGCGACGATCTGTCTCCCTCTGCGATTCTCTGAGTTCCCGAATGCTGTCTGTCATCTCTTGAATTCGTCCATAAAGCCTGGTGTCGGAGTCGATCAGGGCATCGATCCGTGTTTGCTGGTTGACACGTATCGGCACACCGGCCCGAACTAAATTGGCAGTGGGTAACAGCTTCTTCTCGGCTTCGGCGAGCCGCCCGTCGAGTTGCTTCCATTGCTCCTGTTCTTCACGACTTATCGATACCTCATTTTACCGCCGTTCGCCGATTTTCAACCGTGATTCGCCGATTTCAGATCGAACCGGTTCCGCACCGCTGATACGCTCGAAGCATGGATACGGATCGCTTCGACGACCGCCGCGCGCGTTGGGAACAGAAGATGGCGGAGCGCCGGCAGCGCTGGGAAGAGCGCCGGGCACGGCGGGGCTATCACTCGCATAATCACGGGATTTTCTTCGGCGTCGTCATAGTGGGCATCGGCTGCCTGCTGCTGCTCGATAATCTCGGAATCTTCCGCTTTCGCGATATCTGGCAATTCTGGCCCGTGCTGCTGATCGTCTGGGGCTTATCGCACGTGTTCGATAGCCGGACACCATCCGGATGGGTCTGGGGTGGGATGATCGCGCTGGTGGGCGCGCTGTTTTTGCTCGACAATTTGGACATCTTCGTATTCAACTTCGCCGTGGTTTGGCCGGTGCTGCTGATCGCCTTCGGGGTGAGCGTGCTGGTGGGCGCCTACGAGCGCAGTCAGTACAATATCAGCGGCGGGACGCACGCCTCTGCGCCGGTGATCGGTGCGCATGCGATCTTCAGCGAGAACAAGACCGGCAGCGACGCCCAGGATTTTCAGGGTGGAGCAGCATCCGCCATCTTCGGCGCCGCCCGCTTCGACCTGCGCAACGCCTCCATGACTACCGATGAGGCGCGCATTCACGTGGATGTCATCTTCGGCGAGGCGGAGGTGCGTATCCCCGAGACCTGGAACGTCATCAGCCGCGCGGCAGTGGTTTTTGGCGGCATTGACGACAAGACCATCATCCCAAGCCAGATCCTAACGTCAAGACGCCGCGGCTGGTGATCACAGGTTCGGTCATTTTCGGCGCTATTACGCTGCGCAATTAATCGGCGTATATTAATCGACCATGCTTCCCCTGACTACCGGGCGAGCCAGGCTCATACTTTACCTTCTGGCCTGGATCCCCGTGGCTTTGCTATTAGGCTACCTGGCGGTGATGTTGGGGGGCCTCTCTTGGGGCGAGGCGGTAGCGCTCAGCCTGCCGCTGGCGTTGATTTTC
>JASIGB010000688.1:0-2537 GCA_030045355.1 Bryobacteraceae bacterium | reverse complement strand
GAAGAGATTCTGGAGGAAATGGAAGGCGAGCCCAAGGCGGAAGTGGAGGAACTGCTCGAGTACAAGGAAAATTCGGCGGGCGGGTTGATGAACACCGAATACGTATCGCTCGCCGAAGATGCCACCGTGGCGCAGGCCATGGACGCGCTGAAGGCGCACGAGGAAATTCTGGAGGGTCTGAACACGCTGTTCCTGGTGGATGCGAAGGACCAGTTGAAGGCGTCGGTGCCGCTGGCGCGCCTGTTCACGGCCGCGGGAGCTACGCCCTTGCGCGATCTGGCGGCTGAGACGCCGATTCACGTGGACGTGGAAGAGCGCGAGGATCGCATCACGGAGCTCTTCGATAAATACAATCTGCTAACGTTGCCGGTGCTTGATGGCGAGGGCAAGCTGGCCGGCGTAATCACGGCGGACGAGGTGATTTCACTACTCAGAGAGAAGTGACCGCGCGTGCTCAAACGATTCCGCTATCAAATCCTGATTTTTCTGTCCGTGGTCGGGCCGGGGCTTATCACCGCGAATGTCGATAATGATTCGGGCGGCATCCTCACTTATTCACAGGCGGGCGCGAAATACGGCTACCTGCCACTGTGGACGCTGATTCCGATCACGCTGCTACTGATCGTCACGCAGGAGATGTGCTCACGCATGGGGGCGGTAACGGGCAAGGGCCTTTCGGATCTGATCCGCGAGGAGTTCGGCCTGCGGACCACGTTTTTCCTGATGATTGCGCTGGTCATTACGAATTTCACCAATGTCATTGCGGAATTCGCGGGTATTGCCAGTTCGCTCGAGCTGTTTCATATCAGCCGCTACATTTCGGTACCGATTTGCGCGATTGCGGTGTGGCTGCTGGTGGTGCGCGGGAATTATCGCAGCGTGGAGAAGGTGTTCCTGGTGGCGTGCTTCTTGTACGTCACTTACATCATCTCCGCGTTCCTGCTGAAGCCGGACTGGAAGGAAGCGGCCATCAACAGCGTCAAGCCGATCCTGATGTTCGACACCGATTACATCACCATGCTGATCGCGCTGGTGGGCACGTCCATCGCGCCGTGGATGCAGTTTTACTTGCAGTCGGCCATTGTCGAAAAGGGCATAACGGCCAAGGAGTACGTGCAATCGCGCGTGGAAGTGGTAGTGGGCTGCATTTTGACCGACGTGGTGGCGTTCTTCATCATCGTGTCGTGTGCGACGGCCATTTGGGCGCACGGCCCCAAGGATATTAACGACGCCGCCGACGCGGCAGTGGCGCTGAAGCCGTTCGGGCAGTACGCTTATCTTCTGTTCAGCGCGGGGTTGTTTAATGCCTCATTTTTCGCGGCGTGCATTTTGCCGTTATCGACGGTGTTCACGGTGTGCGAGGGACTGGGATTCGAATCGGGCGTGGACAAGCGCTTTCACGAAGCGCCCGAGTTCTATTGGCTGTACACACTGCTGGTGGTGCTGGGCGCCGGCGTGATCTTGTGGCCGAATTTCCCGCTGGTGAAGATGATTCTGTTCTCGCAGTTGCTCAACGGCGTGCTGCTGCCGTTCGTGCTGATTTACATGGTGCTGCTGATCAACAAGAAAAGCCTGATGAAAGAATGGACGAATTCGGCGGCCTACAACGCGGTGGCGTGGGTTTCGGTGGCGATCATGATCGGGCTGACGCTCGCGCTGGCCTCGATCACGGTGAAGCAAATGACGCAGCAGAGCGCGATCTCGCCGGCGAGGTCAACGCCGCTAGCTCAGAGCTTCTCCCATGTGCAGGGCCACGATGCCGGCCGTCATGCGTTCCAAGCGGATGTTTTGAAAACCCGCGTGGCGCATCTGCTCCGCGAGGCCCTGCGCATCGGGAAACTTGCGGACTGACTCCGGCAGGTACGTGTAGGCTTCGCGGGAGCCTGAAATCATGCCGCCGACGGCGGGCAAAACGGCGCGCGAATAGAAGCCGTAGGCGCGGGCGAGAAACGGATTGGGCGGCGTGGAAAACTCGAGAATCGCGAGCACTCCGCCGGGTTTCAAAACGCGCCGCAGTTCGAGGAGGCCTTCGCGGTAATTGGTGAGATTGCGGAAGCCGAAGCCTATAGTGACCAGGTCGAAGGAGCCGGCCGTGATGGGAAGATGGAGGGCATCGGCTTCGAAGAGGCGGCTATTGGCTAGCTTGCTTTTGGCTGCCAGGAGCATGGGATGACAAAAGTCAGTGCCGAAAACGCGAGTGGATTCGGAGCGGGATTGCAGAGCCAGGGTCAGGTCGCCGGTGCCGCAGGCGACGTCCAAAATCTGGGCGCCGGGGCGCGCGAGAATCGGCGCTAAGTGTGAGACGGTGCGGGCGCGCCAATGGCGATCGATATTCAACGAGAGCAGGTGGTTCAGCAGGTCGTAGCGCGGCGCGATGCGGCCGAACATGTCGCGCACCCAGCGGGAAGCTTGTTGTTCGGACTCCGTTCCGGCGGGGGTGGCTCCGGTGGGCGTGAGTTGACCTAGCAAGCGAGCGCTTCCTCGATGGCCGCGGTGACGAATCGCTCTTCGACGTCGGAGGTGATTTTCACGGCGCC
>JASIGB010000063.1:0-4484 GCA_030045355.1 Bryobacteraceae bacterium | reverse complement strand
TTCTCGATTCCCTCCAGCGCCGGTTTCGCGCGCGGCGCATGGCTTTGCTCGCACGGACCGTGGGCCTCACGGCCGGCATGCGCGTGCTCGACGTGGGAGGGACCATCGAGATCTGGCGGACGGCGCCGGTGATGCCGCGCGTGATCCTTCTGAACCAGGCGTTCTGGCCGCATCAAATCGGAGGAGCCGAAGGCGCGATCCTCGGCGATGGAGCGCGGCTGCCGTTCGCGGATCAATCCTTCGATCTGGTATTCAGCAATTCCGTGATCGAGCACGTCGGCGACGCCGCGGCGCAAGCCCGCTTCGCGGCCGAGATCGCGCGCGTGGGCAAGCGCTACTGGGTGCAGACGCCCAACCGGTTTTTCCCGGTGGAGCAGCACATGTGGACGCCCTTGGTTCACTGGCTTCCGCGTGCGTGGCAACGAGGAATCTTGCGGCGGTTCTCCGTGTGGCGGTTGGTGACGAAACACAATCAGGCGGAGCGCGAGTTTTACGTCAAGCACTACCTGGAAACGGTCCGCTTGCTATCAGCGGCGGAGCTGGGCGCGCTTTTCCCCGGCGCGGCCATCGTGCGTGAGCGTGTTTTCGGGTGGACCAAGTCGCTGGTCGCGTGGAGGCCGAGCGGCAGGCCTGGGGTAACATGAGACTTTCATGGCCCTTCGCTTCTATAACACTCTTACGCAGCAAGTCGAGAATTTTCAGCCGCTCGAAGGCAACACCGTGCGCATGTATACGTGCGGTCCCACGGTTTACAACTACGCGCACATCGGCAACCTGCGGACTTTTACGTTTGAAGACATCCTGCGGCGCTGGTTGATTTATCGCGGCTACGAAATGCAGCACGTGATGAACATCACGGACGTGGATGACAAGATTATTCGCAACGCCGCGGCCGAACACAAGTCAATCGCCGAGTACACGTCCAAGTACACCCAGGCGTTTCTCGAAGACAGCGCCGCGCTTCGGCTGCAGCGGCCGGAAGTCTTGTCGAAAGCGACCGAGCACATTCCGGAGATGGTGGAAGCGATCGAAAAACTCGGCGAACGCGGGTTTACTTACCAAAGCGACGGGTCGGTGTATTATCGCATCGCCAATTTTCCGGGCTACGGCAAGCTCTCGCACAACGATTTCTCGGGCATTCGCGCCGGCGCGCGCGTGGACGTGGACGAATACGATAAAGCAAACGCGCGCGATTTTGTCTTATGGAAGGCGCCCAAGGACGGCGAGCTGTTTTGGGAAAGCGAGATCGGACCGGGGCGGCCGGGCTGGCACATCGAGTGCTCGGCGATGGCGATGAAGTACCTGGGCGCGACGCTCGACATCCACGCGGGCGGCGTGGACCTGATTTTTCCGCATCACGAGAACGAGATCGCGCAGTCGGAGGCGATCACGTCCAAGCCGTTCGCGCGCTTCTGGCTGCACTCAGAGTTTTTGAACGTCGAATCGCAGAAAATGGCGAAATCGGCGGGGAATTTTTTCACGCTGCGCGATTTGATGGCGGAAGGCTACCAGCCGGAAGTGGTGCGCTATCTGCTGGCGTCGGTGCCGTATCGCAAGAAACTGAATTTCACCTTCGAAGGTTTGAAGGCAGCGGCGACGGCCATCGAGCGGCTGCGGAATTTCAAGCTGCGCCTGGAGACCGACAAGTATCCCGACGGAATGAACGAAATGCTTGTGGAGAGAACGCAAGCGGCGTGCCGCCAATTCGAAGACAGCCTGGACGACGACCTGAACACCGCCGAGGCGCTGGCCGCGCTGTTCGAATTTGTACGCGACGCCAACACGGCCATGGATGCGGGCGGGTTTCGCGCCGGGAACACAATGCCGGCACTCGATTTGCTGGACCGTTTTGATCGCATCTTCGCCGTGCTGGAGCCGACCAAGACCGAAGGCGGCTTGTCCGATGCGCGCGTGGAAGAATTGATCGCCGAGCGTAACGCCGCGAAAAAGGCGCGCAATTTCGCGCGCAGCGATGAGATCCGGAAGGAGCTGATGGACGCCGGGATCGTCTTGGAAGACACTAAAGAAGGTATCCGCTGGAAGAGGAAGTAGTCATGAAAATTGAAACGAAGGCGGTTCATGCCGGCGACCGCAAGCGCAATCCGGACGCGCCCGGAGCGTTCGTGCCGTCGTCCACGCCGATTTACACGGCGACTACCTACATCTACGAAGATGTCGCGAAACTCGATCGCGTGCTGGGACGCGAAGAGCCGGGTTTCTGCTACGGCCGCTACGACAATCCCACGCGCTCGGGCCTCGAAGAGCTGCTGAACGAGCTCGAATCGGGCGCGCTCGCGCAGGTGTGCTCATCCGGAATGGCGGCCATTCACCTGGCGCTACTGGCGGCGTTGACGGACCGGCGCAAGTCGGTGCTGGCGGCCAATAATCTCTACGGCACCACGACGGCTCTGCTCGCGCAGATCATGGAGCCGCTGGGCATCGAGCTGAATTTGGCCGACACGTGCGACTTAACGGCCGTCGAGCGGAAAATTGCCGAAACAAAACCCGGCTGCATCGTCATGGAGACCATCTCGAATCCACTGCTGCGCGTGGGCGACCTGGATCGCATCGCGGAGCTGGCGCGCGCGGCCGGCGCGGCGCTGCTGGTCGACAATACGTTCGCGACACCGCTCATGATACGCCCGCTCGAACACGGCGCCAACTTTTCCGTTCATAGCCTGACCAAGTTCCTGGCCGGCCATGGCGACGTGCTAGGCGGCGTGGTGGTAGCCGATGCGGATCACGCCGAAGTGCTGCGGTCGCTTTCGCGCACCATGGGACCGGTGCTCGGGCCGTTCGAGAGTTTCCTCACGCTGCGCGGCATCAAGACCTTTCCGCTGCGCATGGAGCGCCAGTGCGCGAATGCTTGCCGGATTGCGACGTGGCTGGAGTCGCACCGCCGAGTGGCGCGTGTGCATTACCTCGCCGATCCGAAGCATCCTGATGCCGCGGTGATCCGGCGGCTGCTTCCGGATGGCCCCTACGGCGCGCTGGTGCCCTTCGAGATCAAGGACGCGAACAAAGAAGATGTGTTCCGCTTCATGAATAAGCTGCAACTGGTGGTGCGCGGGACGTCACTCGGCGACGTTCACAGCCTGCTGCTGTACCCGGCCATCGCGTCGCACCGCGAGATCGCGCCCAAGCAACGCCAGCGCATGGGGATCACCGATGGTTTGGTGCGCCTCTGCGCGGGGATCGAGGCGGTGGACGATATTATCGCGGATCTGGACCAGGCGCTGAGCTAGGCCATATTGGCCCGGACCCATCATCAGCTTATGCTTAAGCCCAGGGCAATCTTGCCGTTCCCGCGCCAGAAACCGAACGTGCGTATCCGCTGCTCAGCGGCTCGGATACCTCTGCGCGATAGGTTTGCGAATCCGGTCTCCACGTAAATAGCACACCCTTTCTGAGGTCGAGCAGTGCCCCGGCCAATTCGGGCGCAAGTGAAACCTTGACACTCGAGAGATGCACCGGCGCGCTCCGGTTAAGAATCCTTGCGTGGACGTCGATGACGTACTCGCCAGCCGCGAACGTAAACGACGAATCGTCTCTCGGTGGAAGAAAATGATGGTTATAAGAAACCCCTTCTTCACCGACTCGAAGTCCGCTGCCAATCTTCAGATCCTTCGTTTCGCCGTACATCCAAAAGTTGAATATGTGGGTCGAACCCGCGCGCTGCACCGTCAGGTAAATCGCCTCGACGATATGGCCGCGTTTGCCGGTAGCGTAGAGCATGACCCGGAAAAAGATCTTCGGCCGGAGGTCCTCATGAAGAAAGCCTAGGAGCATCGGTTGTGTCATGCCTAGATTGCCTCGGCGAAACAGCGAAAGCCAGGCGACCATAACGGATATCGCCAGGGATACCGCGGATAGGAGGACGGACACCATTTGGTACGAATATCCCCTTTACCACACATTAGTACAGAATGAGAAAGCAATGTTTAGCTTCGCCCGTTGACTTAATATCCTGAAATCTTTACTCTGAAGGCGATGGAAGTTCACCTCGATCCCGATGTGGAAGCCAAGCTGAACCGGCTCGCCGCTGTGCAAGCCCGAGATGCCGAAGCCCTCGCGCAAGAAGCCATCGCGCGCTTTGTCGATTACGATGAGTGGTTTATCCGCGAAGTCGAAAAAGGCTTGGCGTCTAGCGACCGGGGTGAGCTTTTGACGCACGAAGAAGTCGGTGCGCGGCTTGAGAAGTTGATCGCTGAAAAGCATTCGCGCCTCTAGATGCAACTGCGCTGGTCGGAGGAAGCCGCCGACGACCTGGAACGCATCACAAATTATTTGTTTGAGCACACGCCGCCGCACGCGAGGGAGTTGCTGCGGGCCATCTACCACGCCCCCGCTGCCCTCTTGCAATTTCCCTATCGTGGGCGCCCCGGCAGGAAAGAAGGAACCCGGGAACTGGTGCTTTCACCGCTGCCCTATATCGTCGTCTATCGATCAGCAATGACGCCATCCACATCCTGCGCATCCTGCAT
>JASIGB010000687.1:0-2528 GCA_030045355.1 Bryobacteraceae bacterium | reverse complement strand
CCGACTTTGATCTTTGAGCCTGGCCCGCTGCCCGCCGCCTGGGCTTGCGACTTGTTCTGCCGCCGGGGCGTCGTTCGAATCGGAACCAGGGAGTAGGGGGCCTCGACTTATAATTGTTTCAGGGGGGATTCTGTGAGAGGGCAAGCCTCAAAAAATTGGATCGTTCTTTTCTGGCACCGGCCGCGCCTTCTCTCGTTTCGGAAAATCGTCTTCTATGTCCACCTGGTCCTCGGGCTTAGCATCGGACTGCTGGCCAGCGTCGTTTGTCTGACTGGTTCGCTAATCGTTTATAAGCCGGAGATAGAAAGCCTGCTTCTTGGTCCGGTTTCCCATGTTGTTCCGCCCGCAAATGGGCGAACTGTGCCTTTGCAGCGCGCCTACGATGCCGTCAAGCACGAGCACCCTGGTTGCAAGATCGTGCAGGCATACCTGCATGCGGATTCCGGCCTGGCCTGGAGCTTCGATCTCAACTGTAAGCCTCGTGGGCGGGTTGTCGTCTATGTGGATAAATATCGTGGTAGGATCACGGGCGAAGATCATTTCCAGGGCAAGTGGACGCAGTGGATTTACGACCTCCATGTTCGTTTGCTGTCGGGAGCGACGGGCGAGACTCTTAATGGAGTTGGCGCTCTCCTCCTTGTAATTCTGGCCTCGACTGGCTTGGTGGTCTGGTGGCCGGGCGTGAAGCACTTGAGTTCGGCTCTTCGGTTTGAATCTCGAGCCCGGTGGCGGCGCAAGAACTACGACCTGCACCGGCTTACGGGATTCTTCGCGAGCCTGCTGCTGATGTTCGTCGCAGTGACCGGAGCGTACTTCGCGTTTCCGAAGACGTATGAGGCGATTGTCGCATCGTTGGCGCACCAACCGTCTGTGCTCCTGGCGCCGCGCACGCGCGTTGCTAAGCCACGCGCTATGAACTTGGACGCGATCTATGCGACTGCCGTGCGGGCTTTGCCAGTTGGCGAAACTACGCTGTTTACCTTTCCCCAACAAAAAGACGCTCCGTATTCCTTACGACGGATGTTGCCGGGGGACTGGAGAAGGACCGGCGACAATCTCGTGTACATCGACCAATACACGGGCGAGGTGATCCGTCTCAATTACCACCGTGAACTGCCATGGCCCATTCGACTTACGCGCGATCTCTACCCACTGCATTTCGGAACCTTTGGCGGAGATTTCACGCGCGTCCTCTGGATTGTCATCGGCTTGGCGCCGGTGACTTTGTACGTGAGTGGCGTCCTGATGTGGTGGAACCGATCGATTTTACCGGCTTTGCGCAGACGCCGTCGACGTCGGGAGATGAGTATACTAGCGAGCGAAGCTGATCGGAAGGTACCCTTGTCGGTATAGGTTTTCAGCAGCCCGTACCGAGCATGTGACACTAGAATTGCTCCCGCACGACGATTGCAACATCGACCAGCCCTGAAACGAACGGAAAACGTATGAAGACGCCGCTGTGCACTATGGTGATCGCCGGAGTGTTTGGGATCGCTCTGAGCGCGCAAGACGTCGCCCGCGGCGGCGCGTTGTACAAGCAACAATGTGCCTCATGCCATGGCGAGGACCTCAAAGGGCGCAGCGGCCCGCCACTCGCAGGCGCCGACTTCCGATCGCGATGGCCCAGTTCCGATCTGATTGACAAAATCAGGAACACAATGCCGCAGGATAATCCCGGCAGACTCACCGGCGGCCAGGCAGCGGATCTCGCCGCGTATGTTCAACAGACCGGCGCGGCGGTGTCGAACGCTGGCCCGGCCCCGGAATCCATCTCCCCACCGCCTCCCGGTTTTCCAGCGGTAGGTAACCTGCAGCAACTCATGCGCGGCATCATGTTTCCGAATTCCAACATCATCTTCACCGTTCAGACGCACGATCCCGCGGAGAAGAAAAAGGCTGGTAAAGCCTCCGCTGCGGACGGCGGATTCAATTGGAGCACGTGGGGCAGTGATCTGTATTCGGGGTGGGAAATTGTCGACTATGCGGCCATCGCGTTGGCCGAGTCAGCCCCATTAATGCTGACGCCAGGGCGCCGCTGCGAGAATGGCAAACCGGTCCCTGTGAACGATCCCGACTGGATTCGATTCACGAAAGAAATGGCGGAAGTAGGGTGGACGGCTTATCGAGCATCCCAGACTAGAAACCAAGAGAAGGTGAGCGACATCAGCGGTGACGTGGCCGACGCCTGCCAGCATTGCCATCAGGTCTTTCGCGATAAGCGGCGGCCTGGGAGAGTTCCCTCCGACCCTGCCAGTAAAGAACTCCGGTGTACAAAAAATTAGATCCCCGGCCGTGTCGGCTATCTCTCCACGATCACCCCCAGCGCCAGAAAATATATTTGGATTCCGTATGACCCGCCCCTTAAGCTACGCCCCCATCGTCATCGCCCTGGGCGTGATGCTCACGCTCTGGGGCGTCGCGTCCACCTGGATTCTGTCTGTTGTTGGTCTGTTAATCATCGCCATCGGCGTTACGCGCTGGTGGAAAGAAGTACGCCATGAAAAGTAACCATGCTTTGATCCATCGTT
>JASIGB010000686.1:0-3437 GCA_030045355.1 Bryobacteraceae bacterium | reverse complement strand
TTTTCGGGACGCCCGTGGAAGTGGCGCGGCGCGACGGCTATTACCATCTGTGGTGACCCGCCTCAGGAGACAGGCGGCTAAAATTCCAGCTTTTCGATCAGTGTGTTGAGTCTGGATTCGGCGGCGGTCTTCTGTTTCTTCAGATCGCTCAGCCGGTCGCGTGAGGAGGCCAACGTGGCTTCCTGTGCGGCAAGCTGGCGAGCGTACTTTTGCACCTGATCCTGCTGGCCGCTCACCTGATTCAGGCTCTTGATGTTTTCGCGGATGCGGTTCTGATCGGCTTCCGTGTCGCTGATGTCGCTCGCGAGCTGGCGAATCTGGCCGTCAAGATCGGCGATCTGGCGTTTGGCGTCGAGGACCTGCCGCAACTGATTGCGAGCGGATTCAGAAAGCGTTTTGTTCTGCACGTAGGCGAGCAGGGCGTCGGGTGTGAGGCTGGACACGGAGGTGGTGGTGTCTTCGACGCGCTCTTCGTCGACGGGAAATTTCTGGGAGGCGCCGGAGGGGAGCTGGACTTCGAAGCGGTATGCATTCGTGGTGGTTTCGGCGGGTTTGAGCGAGATCAGTTTGTAGCCGGCGCGCTCGGGATGTTCGATGATCAAGGTCTTCGGTTTCGAATCGACGTTGCGAATGGTGTATGTTTTGGTCTCGTCCATCGCGAGGCGCGCGGTGAGGATGCCGCGGTTGACGTGAATCTCACGCACCAGCTCACGGCTGGAATCGAACTGCGTGGTGACGCGCGTGCCGAAATCCACCGCATAGCTGATCAGGCGCTTGTCCGCGGGCTTGAGCGTGGTGATCAGGGCTTCGCCCGCGTAACTTGCATCATCGAACACTGTGATGGGGCCGCCGTCGAGTGTTTTATCGGTGGAGTTGTTCAATTCGGCCGCGTTCATCGGATGCTCGCCGTAGTTTTCCGAATAAATCAAGAGCTTGCGCGCGCTGATGGGCTGCGCGAGGAACGGCAGCATGGCGGATTCGTCCTTCTTGACGGTGACGGGAGAGGAGAAGCGGTATTCGAAAAGCTCGCCGGTGTCGCCCGCGGCGACGTTTACGGCGACATTGCTTGCGACGTCCTGACGCAGGCCCGCGGCAGGAAGAAAGCCACCGACGGCGCCCGCTACACCAGGTCTGCGGGCAAACGCGGGAGACGGCGCCGGCGAGAGTTCGGCTTTGAGTTGAGGTTCCTCCAAAGCTCCGGCCACGGCTCCCGAGTAGACCACTGGATTGGCAGCGCGGTCCTCGGGCAGCTCCACCGTCTGGCGCGGCACGAATTTGGGCTGATAAAGATTGCTGATGAACGACACCGGACGGCCGGAAACCACGGCCAGGCGCACGTTGGTCCAATCCTCGCCGGTGGTGTTGTCGACGATGGCCCAGCCTTCAAGCGTGGGCTCGCCCTGTTCACGGCCCTGTTCACGGAAGATGAGGCGGTAACTCGATTTCCAGACCGGCGCGGGAATGGTATAGCTGGCGTCGATACGGCGCTCGCCCGAGTCCGACGAATCGATGTAGATGCTGCGCTTCTCGGTGGAGCGTGCCTGGTTGACGACCGTCAAGTAATCGCGGAGTTGGGCTTGCAATGTGGGATCGGCGAAGCGGACCGACGTAGCGGCGGCCAGATCGAAGGTTCGCAGGTCGCCGGAATCGAGTAAGGCCACAAGTTGCTCGCGCTCCGGCTGCCGGTCGCCGGCTTCGTCTTTTGGTTTAGTTAGGCGCCCGCTGACGATGACGGCGCTGATGCTCTCGTTGCCGTATTTCAGCTCGACTCGCGCGCCGCGCATTTGATCGAGGAACAGCGCAAGTGAAGCCTGGCCGTCAATTTTAAACGGGAAATCGGCGAGCTTTTGATCCAGCGGCTCGCTCGAATCATAGCGCAGGCCCGTGATTTTGGCGCCGTTAGGTCCGGAAATAGTGAGCGATTTGAGAACATCGTTCATGTCGGAAGCCTTGAAACCCAGCTGCGCGGAAACGCCCGCCGCGAGCGTGCCGGAGCGCTCGAAATAGCCGACTCCGCTTTTATAGAGAACCACTTCGCGGATGGGAAGATCGGCAGCCAGGCCCGCGGACGGGAGAACCGTGGCGAGGCAGAGGGAAACGAGAGGCAGATATGGTCGCATAACACTCCTATCGGAGAAATGCCTTGCACGCGCCGGTCCTTTCAGCGGCAGACCCAAAATGCGCCCCGGGCTTATTCGCCCATCACTTTAATGATGACGCGCTTGGGTCGCTGTCCGTCGAACTCGGCGTAGTAGACTTGCTGCCACGGTCCGAAATCGAGTTTGCCATCGGTGACGGGAACGATCACCTGATGATGCACCAGCAGACTTTTCAAATGCGCGTCGCCGTTGGTCTCGCCGGTGCGGTGATGGCGGTAATTGTCGCGAAAGGGCGCGAGTTTTTCCAGCCACTCGTCGATGTCGGCGAGCAGGCCGTCTTCGGCGTCGTTCACCCAGACGCCGGCGGTGATGTGCATGGCGGAGACGAGGATCATCCCTTCCTGAATTCCGCTCTTGGCTAGCGCTGCGTTTACTTCCGATGTAATGTTGATGTACTGGCGGTGCTGCTTGGTCTGGAACTTGAGATACTCGGTGTGAAATCGCATAATGCCGATGATAGCCCGCAAGTGCTAACGCGACTATGACAAAACGATGAGAGCGCCCGATTGCAGGATTCTGCTGGTAGAGGACGAACCGCCGCTGCTGCAGTTGATCGATAAATATCTGCAGCGGATGGGATACGCGGTGGAGAGCCATCTGAAATCGGTGGACGCGCTGCGGAATTTCGAAGCGTCGCCGGGCGGCTACAGTTTGGTGATCGCGGATCTGGGCATGCCCGACATGGCGGGTGACACACTGCTCACGCGGATGCTCGAAATCCGGCCGGACCTGCGCATTCTGGTGTGCAGCGGATCACCGTTTTTCATCGAAAATCTCCCGGCGGCGCTGCAAAAGCAGGTGGCATTTTTGCAAAAACCGTTCGTGCCGAAGATGCTGGGCGACGCAGTGGAGAAGCTGCTGGGCTTAAGCTACTGAACCGCTCCCGTAAGCGCCTGGTGAAGCTTTTCCGCGAAATTTTCGCCGGATTCCGACCACAGGCGGCGCGTTTCGACGGGCAGCGCATCGTCGAGATCGTGAACGAGTTTCAGCAGGCTCTTGATATTGGATTCAATCAAGCGCGGGCTATCGGGCAGATCGGGCTGCGGGAGAAAATTGGCGTCGAGACCGAACTCGATTTCGAGAGCGCAGCCGATTGCTGCGTCGTCGGCGGAGGGGAAAGCGATCACCGACGACCGCTCACCTTCGCGCGGATGCTCGTGCCCCGCGGGGCTCTGATGAAAATCCGGACCGAAGCAGCATAGCGCGACGCGCGCGGGAGCGATTTTCCATTCGGCACGCGACTCAGAACCGAACTGCCAGAGATCCCACCAGGTTTCC
>JASIGB010000062.1:0-6172 GCA_030045355.1 Bryobacteraceae bacterium | reverse complement strand
GCGTTGCCTGCCGGGTCGGTCTTGTTGTCGTCCGCCATGGCGTGAATCATAAGCGCTGTCCCGCCGTTAGCGAACACCGAGTGGGCGTCGTCGTCCAGGTTCACGCGTTCATCCACCACCGTGAGCTTCGCGGTACCGTTGGGCTTGACCATGAAATTCTTCATGTCGCCGGCGTGCGGTCCTTCGGGATTCTCCAGGCCGTGCTTCTTCATGTCCGGATTGAAATGCCCTCCGGCCGAGGTGAACGGTGGCTCGCATTGAGCCATCTGGTGGATGTGAATCGCATGCTCGCCCGGCGGCAAATTCTTGAGGTCGAGCTTGATTTTCACTCCGCCGCCTTTGTTGTCGCTAAGCGTCGCAGTTCCCACACTCTGGCCCTTGGCATCTTTCAACTCCACCGTCACCGGCTTATTCGCCGCTTGAACACCCGCGGCCAGCACTCCAGCGGCCGCAAGAGTCAACACAATCATGGATTTCATGCTCCCCTCCTCCCTGGAATCTTCTCGCGATTCGGTCTCGCGCGTCAAAGGCCACAATGGCCGCCACGACGGCCCGGGCAGTTGCAGACGCTCCCCAGGCGTGACTTTGCTGCGCGCCCAGCGTGCCGAATTTTCACGGGTGCCAGCAGCCTTGCGGGTGTGGCATCCTAAGGTATCCGCAGAACTTCCCTGCCTCGCGCGGGTTGTTTCTAATTTTGCATTATGACAATTCGGCTATTTTTTATACCCCCCGCGTTGGGTGTCCTCTTTCTGAGTTGCGCTTGGGGCCAGCAATACATCATCAATACCTACGCCGGTACCGGGGCGGCGGGATATTCGGGCGATGGCGGCGCGGCTTCGAGCGCGGAATTGGACGGGCCCCTGGGGCTGGCGTTCGATTCGTCCGGAAACTTGTACATCGCCGATTCGGTGAACACGCGCCTCCGGGAGATTTCCGGAGGCACGATTAACACGGTAGCGGGCGATGGCACCGCCGGCTTCGTGGAGGCCACCGTTTCTACGAAAACCGCCGCCACCAGCGCCGAGATGCTGGGCCCCGCGGCCGTAGTGGTGGATTCGGTGGGCGATATCATCATCGCGGATGCACCCAATCACGTGGTCTGGGAAGTGGTGGAAGGCTCTACGGCGAGTGGCCTCAGTGTCCCCGCCGGCACCATCATTACGATTGCCGGTACCAACACCGGCGGCTATAGCGGCGACGGCGGGCTATCTGGCTTGGCCGAGCTGGATTTCCCCACCGGCGTCGCGATTGATAAGGCCAACAACATCTACATCGCCGACTCCGGGAATAATGTGATTCGCGAAATCACCTCCGCCACGGGCGACATCAACACCATCGTCGGAGGCGCCGCCACCATCCAGCAGTTGAACGATCCGGAAAGCGTGCTGGTGGATTCGGCGGGGAACCTGTACATCTCCGAACAAGATGGGATGCGGATCTCAAAATTCTCCAACGGAAATCTGACCGTGCTGGCCGGGAACGGCTACATCGGCTACTCGGGCGACAACGGGCCCGCGGCGGACGCGTCTCTGAACGAGCCCACTGCCATCGCGCTCGATTCCCAGGGTTACCTTTACATCTGCGATACCGACAATAGCGTAATCCGCAAAGTTTCGCCGGATGGAATCATCACCACCATCGCCGGGCAGGAAATCGGCGGCGAGCCCACCCCGGGCTATTACGGCGACGGCGGTTTTGCGACGAATGCGCTGCTCTCCTTTCCTCGCGGCATTATCGTGAATTCTTCGGGCACCGTGTATTTCTCCGACACGCAAAACAACGTGATCCGGACGCTGAAGCCGCAGTCCCCTTCCATCGCGGGCGGCGGCGTGGTGAATGCAGCCAGCTTCAAGACGCCGATTTCGCCGGGCGCGTTGGTTACGATTTTCGGTTCGAATTTCACCGGCGTTAATCTCAGCGCGGCCGCCGCTTCGTTACCGCTTGCATCGGACTTAGGAGGGGTTTCGGTTCTGGTGAACGGCGTGGCTGCTCCCGTGCTTTACGAGAATTCAGGGCAGATCAATTTTCAGATTCCCTGGGAAACCAAGCCTGGAACGGCAACGCTCACCGTCAGCACCAACGGGTTTGCCAGCAGCCAGGTGAACATCACGGTGCTGGCGGCCGCACCCGGAATCTTTTTCAGCGGCTCGCACGCCATCGTGCAGAATTCCGACTTCAGTTTGAACGGCTCCGGCAATCCGGCGAAGGCGGGCGCGACGATCATCGCGTATTTGACCGGCGCGGGAGCCGTCAGCAACCAGCCGGCCGATGGCGCGGCGGCGGGCTCCAGCCCACTCTCCGAGGTCACTTCCACCGTGACCGCGACCATCGGCGGCCAACCCGCCACGGTTTCGTTTGCGGGCCTCGCTCCCGGCTTTGTCGGGCTTTGGCAGTTGAACATCGTGGTGCCCTCGGGACTTTCGAGCGGCAGTCAGCCGCTGGTGGTCACGGTGGGCGGCCAGAGCAGTAACTCCGCTAACGTCAGCGTGAGCCAGTAAGTCGAAACTTCTTTTTCTCCGGATCGGTCACACTACAAGTAAGTGGTGACCAACGCTTCGACGCTTGTGGCGGATTCCGATCCGCTTTGGTACAAAGACGCCGTGATCTATGAAGTGCACGTGCGCGCCTTCTACGACAGCGACGAAGACGGCATGGGCGATTTTCGCGGCCTCACCAGGAAATTGGATTACCTGCAAGACCTGGGCGTCAGCGCGATCTGGCTGCTGCCTTTTTTTCCTTCGCCCTGGCGCGACGACGGCTACGACATCTCCGATTACAACGATGTCCATCCCTCCTATGGCACGCTGCGCGATTTCCAGAATTTCCTGAAGCAGGCACATCGGCGGGGAATTCGCGTGCTGACCGAAGTGGTCTTGAACCATACCTCGGACCAGCATCCCTGGTTCCAGCGGTCGCGCCACGCGGCGCCCGGAACGCGCTGGCGCGAATTCTACGTGTGGAGCGACACGGCCGAGAAATATCAGGACGCCCGCATCATCTTCAAGGATTTTGAAACCTCCAACTGGACCTGGGATCCGGTCGCGAAAGCCTATTACTGGCATCGCTTCTACTCGCATCAGCCGGATCTGAATTTCGATAGCCCGCACGTGCGCCAGGCCGTCCTCGATGTGATCGACTTTTGGTTCGACCTGGGCGTCGACGGGTTCCGCCTGGACGCCGTGCCCTACCTGTACGAACGCGAAGGCACCAATTGCGAGAATCTTCCCGAAACGCACGCCTTCCTGAAACAGCTTCGCGAGCACATCGATTCGAAATACAAGGATCGCGTGCTGCTGGCGGAGGCCAATCAATGGCCCGAGGACGCCGTGGCCTATTTCGCCGACGGCAACGAATGCCAGATGGCGTTCCATTTCCCGCTCATGCCCCGTCTGTTCATGGCCATTCGCATGGAGGATCGCTTTCCGGTGCTGGAGATCCTTCAGGAAACGCCCCCCATCCCGCCCAACTGCCAGTGGGCGCTGTTCCTGCGCAATCACGACGAGCTGACGCTCGAAATGGTGACCGACGAAGAGCGCGACTACATGTACCGCGTCTACGCGCACGACCGGCGCATGCGCATCAATCTCGGCATCCGGCGGCGCCTGGCGCCACTGCTCGAAAACGACCGCCGCAAAATCGAGCTGATGAACGCGCTGTTGTTCTCGCTTCCCGGCACGCCCGTGATCTACTACGGCGACGAGATCGGCATGGGCGACAACATCTACTTGGGCGACCGCAACGGCGTGCGCACTCCCATGCAGTGGAGCGCCGACCGGAACGCCGGCTTCTCGCGCGCCAACCCGCAACGGCTGTACATGCCGATTACGATCGACCCGGCGTATCATTACGAAGCCATCAACGTGGAGGGCCAGCAGAACAACCCCCATTCCCTGTTGTGGTGGACCAAACACTTGATCGAGCAGCGCAAGCAGTTTAAGGCGCTAGGGCGGGGAACGCTCGAGTTTCTGCGGCCGTCTAATCGTAAGGTGCTGGCTTTTTTCCGCCGCTATCAGGACGAAATCCTCCTGGTGGTGGCGAACCTGTCGCGCTTTCCGCAGCACGTGGAGCTCGATCTCGCCGAAGTCAAAGGCCTGACGCCGGTGGAGGTCTTCGGTCGCGCCGAATTCCCCATGGTGGACGAGCGTCCTTATACCGTCACGCTGGGCTCTTTAGGATTCTACTGGTTCGCCTTTCAAGCCAAGCAAGCGCATCCGGAGAGCATCGAAATACCGGCCACGCCCGAAGGTTTGCCGCTGATTGTTGTGGAATCCTGGACGCAAGTCTTTCAAGGGCGCAGCCTGGCCATTCTGCTGCGCCGCCTGCCCGCGTATCTGAGAACCCGCCGCTGGTTCCTGGGCAAGGACAAAACCATTCGCGATATCGACGTGCAGGACTCCATTCCTATCCCCGACTCTTCGGCGCAAGTGCTGTTGGGGCAGGTGGAATACACCGACGGCGATCCCGAGATCTACGTCTTGCCGGGTTCCATCGCGATCGGCGAAGCAGCCGAGGAAGTGAAGGCCAAGCTTCTGGACGTGTCTGTCGCGCAATTAGTCGCCGAGAACGGCGAGCGCGGCGTATTGTACAGCGCGGTGTTCGACCCGGCCTTCGGAAATGCGCTGTTCAGTGCCATCCTGCGCCGCAGGCGCTTTCGCGGCGCGGCCGGTGAACTGGCCGGATCGCACACCCGCGCCTTTCGTTCGGTTTGGGGCGCGAGTCATCCCGATCTGGGCCCGGCGGTGTTGAAAGCCGAGCAATCCAATACCTCCATCGTCTTCGGGAACCGTTTCATTCTCAAAATCTATCGGAGCGTCGAGCCGGGGATTCATCCGGAGGCGGAAATCGGGAATTTTCTCACCGAGCGCAATTTCCCCTATAGCGCTCCGTTCACCGGGATCATCGAATATCGCTCGAACAGTTCGGAGCCGATTGTCGTCGCGTCCTTGCATGCCTTCGTACAAGGCCAACAGGGCGACGCCTGGAAGTATACCTTGGACGCCCTCAGCCAATTCTTCGAAGCGGCGCTGGCTCGCAAGGAAAGCGAATTCATGGGACCCGAGGGCAGCCATCATGCATTGGATCTGCGCAAAGTGGAGCTGCCCGCCCACACGCATGAATTGATCGGCGGGTACCTGGACTCGGCCGCGCTGCTCGGCCGCCGGGTCGCCGATCTGCACCTCGCCCTTAGTTCAGAGGCATTGGATCCCGCCTTCACGCCCGAGCCGTTCACGGACCACTATCGCCACGCCATCTTTCATGGCGTGATGGGGATGCTGGGCGAAACCATGCAGCGTCTGCGGCAAAGCTTGAAGTCCGCGCCGGCCGCCGTGCAAGCCGACGCCCAAAAAGTCCTGGACGCCCGGGAAGCAATTCGCGCACAGGCGCGTTTGATTTCCGAGCGCCGCCTCTATTGCGTCCGCACGCGCATCCACGACGATCTCCGTTTGAGCCGCGTGCTGCGCACCGGCAAGGATTTCGTGTTCATTGGATTCGACGGACCCTCCAATCGCACGTTGAGCGGCCGGCGCATCAAGAAATCGCCGCTGCGCGACGTCTCGAGCCTCCTGTTGTCCTTTCAATACGCCTCGCAAGCCGTATTCTTCGATCAGCTTCCGGGCGTCACCCGTCGGCCGGAGACCACCGCGGCTCTGGAATTTTGGGCGCGCTATTGGTCCGACTGGGTGTCGGCAGTGTTTCTCAAAGGGTATCTCGATGCCGTTGGCGCGACCTCGCTCGTGCCGCAAAACGAGACGGATCTGCGCTTGCTTCTGGACCATTGCTTGCTGGAACAAACGCTGGAGGAGCTTCGCGACGAGCTGCGCGAGCGGCCCGAGTGGGCGCGCGTCCCGCTCGCCATGCTGCTGCGGATTCTGCAAGCGCCACGGCCGTAAGCACTTCACGGGCCGCAACTTCCGTTTCGGACGCAAGTGAAATCTTATGCGCTCCCCGGAGTCCATTGGGGAGGGAGCCGGCCCGCCTTTAGCAGGCTAGCGCCCCGTTTAATCTCTTGCTTATGAAGCGCCGTGACACACAACCTGCTTACACACCTTCCGCTACCTATCGTGTGCAATTCAATCAGGCGTTCACCTTCGACGACGCGGCCGCCCTGGCGGAATATTTCGACGAGCTCGGCGTCACCGATCTCTACGCTTCTCCGTTTCTGATGGCGCGG
>JASIGB010000685.1:0-4847 GCA_030045355.1 Bryobacteraceae bacterium | reverse complement strand
CGCCAGGAGTTCATCCTGCTTTCCGACACGCTGGGGCTTTCGAGCCTCATCAACATGCTGCACGACCGGCGCGCGTGTGAAGTGGGCACAAAGACCAGCTTGCTCGGGCCGTTCTATCGCGAAGGCGCTCCCACCAAACGGTTGGGGGAATCCATCGCCTCACCCGGCGATGGCTCGGAGATCCGCGGCTCCGAGATCTGCGTCTACGGCCGCGTGACGGACGTCGCGGGCAGGCCGATTCCGAATGCATCGATCGAGATCTGGCAGTCCGACGAGCACGGATTCTACGATCTGCAGAAATACGATCCTTCGCGGATGGATTTGCGCGGCTGCTTCTACGCCGATTCGGAAGGCGAGTACTATTTTCGCACCGTGCGCCCTCGCGGATACCTCATCCCGTTGGATGGCCCGGTGGGCGGCCTGATTCGCGCGCAACGCCTTCACGGTTACCGCCCGGCGCATATTCATT
Source organism: Bryobacteraceae bacterium (assembly GCA_030045355.1). Lineage (GTDB taxonomy): Bacteria > Acidobacteriota > Terriglobia > Bryobacterales > Bryobacteraceae > Palsa-89. Next base: position 4,378 of record JASIGB010000685.1, on the reverse strand, counting down.
TCCTGGTGGGCGCGCCACATTATCGAGAACTGGTGACGGCGCTGTATTTAGGGAACGACGCGCACATCGATTCGGACACGGTGTTTGGAGTGACCGATTCGTTAATCACGGAAACGGTAAGGAATGATGCCGGCTCGCCGTTCCCGGATCTGCCTTCGATCCACTTCGATTTCCGCTTGGGCGCCGCGTCGGCGCGTGAGCAACCGGGCCGCGTGGGAGCCGATCCGGCCCAGATTGCGAGGCGCCCGGAATTGGTGTCGCACTAGCAAAAACCCTTGTTGGCCTCTGACTTGCGCAAAACCGCCGGAATGGATCTATCCGATAACGCTGTACTCGTCTACATCCTGAAAGAAAGCGGTGTCCGCGGACGCTTGACATCCGGCAAAATCGAACGGCGCGGGGGGAGTATAGACGTGTTCGATGCCCAGGGAGCACGGGTCGATTACCTTTCTGGGAAGCGCATCCGGAGTTGGTGCGTTGTCGATGCGAAAGGAGAACCCTTAAACGGCTGGCGGGAGATCCTCCCGGAGGACCTCCCCAAGATTGCCCCTGGCGCTTAAGAGCATACCTGGACTCGAAACCGGCCGTGTCTGCGCGATCTCACGCAGGTGTGCGGGAGGTCGCTGCGTGGCTTCGCGCAGGTGCATTCATGTCAAGCGGGGATTCGTTGGATGCCGGGCCAGCGATCGAAGTCGATATCGAAGGTAAAGATGGAGCGCACGGAGTGCCGTTCCATCACCGCGATGTGAATCGCATCCCGGGCGGAAAGCTGAGCGGGACCTTGGACGATCTCGGCCGCCCGCATCGCGTCGCGCTGCTCGATGGGGAGGACTTCGTCGGCGATTTCCAACGCCAACTGCAGAGCGGGCCCGATGGCTTCCCGCTTCTGGATCGCGGTGTAGCGGTGAAGAATCTCTTGCAGAACTTCCGCATCGGTGACCAAACGTTCCCCGGAGGCAACAAGGCGCTCCAGTAGAATCTGGGCTTCGGCCTTGTGCGGGTGAGGCGCTCCAATGAGGTACATCGGGATATTGGAGTCGATGAAAGTCAACCGCCGTAGCCCGCCTCGATTTCGCTCAGCATCCGGTCGATATCCGCTGTGGGGAAGGAATGGCGCGCGGCAGACCGGATAGCTCTAAGCTTTGTTTCAGGGTCGCGGACCGGTTGCCGCATGCGTGCGTCGTGTAAGACGCGTCGTACCCATTCGCCGACCGTCAGCCGCTCGCGTCGCGCAAACCGCTGGATTTCGGCCATCTCCTGATCGGGGAGAAGGACTTGTAGGCGCTTGCTCACAATGTGAGTATAACATGCTCAACCGACATCGCCGGGCGCCGCAGGTTCATATGAGCTTGCCTTTCCGATGAGCGAAGAAACCGCCGAGCAGCAAGGCGACGATGGTGATCCAGCTCAGCGCGTGGAACAGATGGCGCTCAAAACCGGCATCGAACGCAAAATCGATCGAGCACGGGCCGTCGCAGGGCGCGTGAACGACGCTCAGGCCAATGCCATCGCGTGTTACTTCCACCGGCTTGCCGTTGGATCGTGCGATCCAGCCCTTGTCGTACGTGGTCTGGATCGAAAGCACCTGTCCGGGATGCAGCATGGTATCGATGTGGCCGTGATTGGGATCGGGCCAAGTCATGACGTCCGCCGGGAGCGTTGGATCGTCCAGCGCGGCGACGTAGCGGGCCACGTCATCGGTATCCAATCCATTGATCGGCTGGCGCTTCACGATCGCGCTTTCCGGAACCACGTGTGCCAGAGATTTCGTTCTTTGCGGGACGGCGTAAATGGTGTCGTCCTCCCGGCGCCACAGGACCGGCAGAAGGCCCTGAAACTTTTCGGGATGGGCAAAGGGTTTGGTGAACACGCGGCTCATCGGCCCATTCACATAAATCGCATGGCATCCGTAGGCCTTGAGCCAAAGGACACTGATTTCCGCGTCGCGCGATCCGGCGTTCTCGCCGCTATAAATCGCGTAGGTGGCGGCTCCGTGGACCGCGAAATTGGGATCAAATGGATCGTGGCCGGAGTTCATCTGCGGCGTGTCCACGAAAACATTCAGCCAGGTGCCTGTTTCCGCGGATGCGAACACGCGCAGGCCACCGAGGTGGCTGCCGATCCATTGCGCCGTCTGATATTCGATCGTCTGCCTGACGTCGATCTTGGTCAGGACATACCGGGCGTAGCGGCGGTAGTGCACGGTCTGGTGATAGGCGGCCCCGGCGATGAGCAACACGCCCAGGATCTTGGCGGGCACAGGCCATCGCACCACGAAGCCCCGCAGTCCAAACGCGACAACGAGCGCGAGGCCCAGCTCCATTTCCAGGCTATAACGGTGTGGCTGCGGCAGCGCGGAGCGCCCCGCAATCGCAAACATCCCGACGATCTCAAAAAACAGATAGGTGAACAGCAAGATGAAACGGGTAAAGTAGTCGCCGATCGCGCGAACGGCGAAGCTGAGGAAAACAAAGCCCGGCAAAATGAGCGCCCAGGTAGCGAGTAGATCGCGGCCGTGATAATTGCCTCCGACGGTTTGCGAATTCACGGCCATGGTGTGGAGAAAGTTGGGCGTCATGAATCGTCCGGCGATCAGATACGCGGCCGCCGCCGTGGCCAGCACGAGCAGGCTGGACTTGGGCATCACCTTACGGGGCAACGCTAAAAGGAGGCAGGCACATCCGACCCCCAGATCCACCGCGCCGAAAGCGTTCACCAAGGTTAGGCAGGCCATGGCAACGGCCGCCGCGGCACACCATAAGTATTTGCGCGTCGTAATGGCACGATAGACGAGCAGGAGCGCGAGAGGCAGCGTGCTCACTACGGTTACGTGCGGCCCTTCCCCGTAATACGCCAGCACTCGCAGCCTCCAGGGATCCCACCATCCGAGTTCGTGATAAAGCGGAAAGATGACGGACGGCGAGAATAGCGAATAGAACAGAGCCGCAAAGAAGCTGGTTTCGAGGAATCGCGTAACGCGCCAGGCGAAGAAGAACAGGGACACCGGGGCCAAGACATAGAAGCCGCCGGTGACAAAATTGTAGGCTCGCGCGACCGAGCTTCCGGTGATCCACGCGAAGGCGGCATCCACCAGGTGAAGCAACGGCGTGTAAGTGTTCTCAAAGGGCTCGCCGTTGAACCACCACGGGTACCAGCCGAGATGCGGCCAATGCCGCAGGACGAAGCGGCTGATCGCCATGAAGGTGCCGGCGTTGTTCTGCATGTTGCTGGTGAATTCGGCGAAGAACAAGTTCCCGGCGAAATAGCAGTTCAGGGCAACCAGCAGCGCTACGTAATAGGCCGCGCGGCATTGAGGTTGGAGCCACTTGGACCTGGGTGGGGGCTGCATTCGGTAAATCAGAAGTCCATGGCCAATTGTACGCGATGACTTTGTGGGCGATGCCTCCGCAACCGCCGGCTCCATAACGCGTGACGGCTGCTTGCTAACATTGAATCAGGGACCGCTCCTCTTTTCCATGGAATTTGCCTATACGCCGGAGCAGATTCAGCTTCGCAAGAGCGTGCGTCAGTTTGCCGAGCATGAGATTCTGCCGCATGTGCTCGAATGGGACGAAGGCGAGATCTTCCCGCTCGAAGCGATCAAAAAAGCTGGCGACCTAGGATTCCTGGGTGCGATTTTTCCCGAAGAGCTGGGCGGCGCGGGCCTGGGCTACATTGAATACTCGATCATTATCGAGGAGCTGGCGCGCGTGGACCCTTCGGTCGGGCTGATCGTCGCCGCGCACAATTCGCTGTGCACCAATCACATCTTCGTCGCCGGCACGGACCAGCAGCGGCGCAAGTACATTCCGAAGCTGGCCACGGGCGAATGGATCGGTTCCTGGTCGCTCACCGAGTCGGAATCCGGCTCCGACGCCGCGGGAATGCGCACCAAGGCCGTGAGAGACGGCTCTTGCTGGGTGCTCAACGGCAGCAAGGTTTTCACCACCAACGCAGGCTACGCGGACGTGTGCGTGGCGATGGCGGTGACCGATCGCGCGGCGTCGCAACATGGCGTTTCGGCGTTCATTCTCGAGAAAGGCGTACCTGGATTTCAGTTCGGCAGGAGGGAAAACAAGCTCGGGATGCGCGCCAGCGCCACGGGCGAAGTGATCTTCACCGATTGCCGCGTGCCCGAATCGCAATTGCTGGGCAAAGTGGGCGAGGGCTTCGTCGACAGCCTACGGATTCTGGACGGCGGACGCATTTCGATCGCGGCGCTGGCCGTGGGAACGGCGCAGGGCGCCTACGAAGCGGCGCTAAAATATTCCAAGCAGCGCAAGCAGTTCGGCCGGCCGATTTCGGAGTTCCAGTCCATTCAAAACAAGCTAGCCGACATGGCGACGGAGATTGACGCGGCCCGGCTACTCACCTTCCG
>JASIGB010000684.1:0-3469 GCA_030045355.1 Bryobacteraceae bacterium | reverse complement strand
CCGGCGCGCGTTCTATCAGCAACTGCTCGATCGCCTGCGCCAACAGCCCGGCGTCAGCTCAGCGGCTGCAGTCCTGCTCCGGCCGCTGGAGGGCGCCATCGGCTGGGATGTTTCTTATGAATTCGAGTTCGAAGCCGCCCGCCGGGACCATCGCGTGCTCCCGAAGGTGAATTATGAGGTGGTGACTCCCGGTTATTTCAACACGGTCGGCACGCCATTGCTGGAGGGCCGTGATTTCTCCGAACACGATTCGGAAAGCAGCCCGCCGGTTGCGATTATCAGCCAGTCGCTCGCAAACCGCATTCGACAAGCGGGCTACACGCCTCTCGGATACAAGATCCGCTTGGGATTGACCCACGATCATTGGACCAAAATTATTGGCGTTTGCGCCGACGCCCGGTACCGGAGCGTCACGCAAGTGGGTTCGGATATTTTCGTGCCCGACCTGCAGGCAGCGCAGCCGACGAATTATGTGGTGATCCACGGAACGCAATCCGAACGCGATCTGGCGAATTTGGTGCGCCGGACGCTCGCGTCCATGGATCCCGGTCAAACCATCGCGGCCGTCGCCACGCTCGGCGAGTTGATCGGGGCGAATTCGGCCCGGCACCGCTTCAACGTGATTCTGCTGTCCTGGTTTGCCGTTTGCGCGGTCATTTTGGCCGCCGGCGGCATTTACAGTGTCGTCGCGGAAGTTACCGCGGATCGCGAGCACGAAATCAAAATAAAAAGCGCCTTGGGAGCTCCGCGGTTCCGTCTGATGCGCGAAACGGTTTCCCTCACGCTGGGATTCGGGCTCGCCGGCGAAGCAGCGGGCGCGCTGGTGGCTTGGGTAGTGACCAGATTTGCCGCGCAGCTTTTCTATGCAGTTTCCGCGCGAGATCCGCTCCTGGTGGGCTCGGCTGCGCTGTTCCTCTTCGCGGTGTCCATGCCGGCGGGTCTGTGGCGCGCCTGGCGGGCGGCCAGTTGAGCACGGCAGATGCACCGCCATTGGCTCGCCCTTCAGGCTATATTATGTCGGTGCGAGAAAGTGCTCTACATATGCGACGGCTTGAACAATCGCATCCACACCGCGCGTGCAGAAATTCGTAAAGGATGAGACCAAATGAAAAAAATAATGGGATGGCTATTGCTGATGCCTTTGCCCGTATTGTTGATGACGGGCGCTGAGCCCGCCGGATATAAATATTGGAGTGCGGCGGAGCTGAAGAACATGTCGCGAACGCTCTCTCACAAGGCTGACGCGCGAACCTCCAACGAAGACCTGGCCAACTGGGGCGCCGACCGCGCGCTCATGGTGCATCGCTCGGGAACCGGTTCCGCTGAGTTGCATGAACACGACTCGGATTTGATCATCGTCATCTCAGGCTCTGGCACGCTCGTCGTCGGCGGAACGATGCCGGCCGCCAAACCCACCGCGCCGGGCGAAGTACGCGGGCCGTCCATCGAAGGCGGCGAAAAGCAAAAAATCGCGGCGGGCGACATTCTGCATATCCCGCCCAAAACGCCGCATCAAGTCGTGCTCGCGGCGGGAACCCAAATCACTTACTACACGTTAAAGGTGAAAGAGCAATAGACGCCGAAGGAAGACCGCCGTCCCGAGCAGCACGAAGAGCAGCGCGGTCGGCCAGGCTGGCTCCGGCACAGCGGTGAAATCCGCGCTCACAGAAAGATCAGCGTCGAACTCATTTGACGTAGTGAATCCAGTAGGGCCGCTGCCAACGTCCAGAACCTCATCGCCGACGATCTGATACGTCCCCGGCGCCAGTGTTATCGAAGTGGAGCTTGTGGAGAAGTTAGTCGGAAACTGATACAAAACGTTTCCGCTCGAATCCTCCAGGTTCAGAAACTCCAGAGCAGCGACATCCTCCACCGTAGTCAAATCGAGTACAGATTCCGTTGTAAGGGTGAACTCAGTCTCGAAGAGGTCATCGTCCCTGCCCTCCGCACTCCATTCGGCGCCTACTCCGGTAAAGAGGACCTCCTCCATCACGTCGATTCCGATGCTCGTAGAACTGGACGTATTGTTCTGGTTTGTCGTGTCGGTAACGGTTACGCTTCTTCCGGGGATAGCGGTGTATGTCGCCGATCCCACAAACGACGTTGGGGTGCTGCTCTGGCTAGTCATCGTAGGGGTATCGAGGAAGCCACCGGGACACGAGTCACATCGCACTATCGCAAAAGTCATGCCGTCAATCTGTTGGTTAAATTGGACATTCACGATGTCCGGCAAGGCAGGAACCACAACCACTATCGCGAGATTAGCGAGGCGACAACAAACTCGCATGGACGAATGCTGGCACTAAAATCAATCCGCGTCAAGCGTCAAATACATTTACTTTTCTGTGAACACTATGTGTTTGGGAAAGAATTACCGCGGGAGCCCCGGCGGATCGTTCGTCACCGTGAACAGCTTGCCGTTCTTTAAATACAGCCGCTCGGCTTCCTCATGATTGAACGGCCGCGACCCGCGCCGGTTGAACACCGCGATCTGGTTGCCGGATTCGTCCACCGCGCGGTCGCGATCGATGCCTTTCGATACGGCGAGCGCCGGCCCTCGCGTGCGGTACGTCGCGATCAGCTTCGGAGTGGGCTTCGGGCTGAAACCCTCGTAATCCGGCTGCTCGTTCGGCGCGAACAACTGCACAATGCGCAACCCATTGCGCCCGTCGGCGATATAGGCGAACGCGCTCGCGGCCGTCATCCCCAGCTTCACGTCGCGCGTGTCATTGATCGCGCCGCCTGCCGTGAACACTTGCTCGATCCGCGGATACTCCGGCCGCTCCACGTCCACGATCACCAGCCCCTGCTTGCCGCCCGCTACATACGCGAACGTGCGCGCCACATAGACATTGCGCGCGTCTTCGAGCGCGACGGTCGCGCCCCGGACCACGCGTGGATGCGCCAGCGAGGTGACGTCCAGAACCTTCAATCCCTGGCGATCCACAACAAAGGCGTAGCGGAACTGGATCGCGAGTCCCTGCGGGTCGACCAGATCCGGCGCGCCGATCTCTGATTCGATCTTCGGCTGGAGGGGATTCGAAATATCCACGACCTCTAATCCCCGATCGCACAGAATGTATGCGTACGTGCCCGCGATGGTGATCCTCCGCGCGCCCTTGAGCGCGCCATTCGGATTAAATGTCGCAGCTCTTTTCAAGAAATTATTCGATGGATTGCCGTCCAGCAGAGTCAGCACGCCCGGCGCTTTGGCCTTCAAGTCCGGATCGCCGATAACGACGAGCCCTTCTTCGGCATCAGTCACGTACAGAAATCCATACATCAGCGCGATCGGCCGCTCCTCGTTCGCCGGAATGCGCGTCCGCAGCGGGTCGACGGCCAGCGTAGAGGGCGAACCCACGGCCGTCGCGTTCTTGGTCTTGACATAGAATCGTTGACCGAGCGGCGACACCGGCGCGGTGGTCATCTTTTCGGAAAAATCCTTATTGTCGATATTGGCGACGTCGTA
>JASIGB010000683.1:0-5669 GCA_030045355.1 Bryobacteraceae bacterium | reverse complement strand
AACCGCAGGACTCCGAGAGCCCGAGGTGGGCCGTCGACTCGCTGGCGTGAGTGCTTTGCGGTCCCCAATCTTCCTGGAATTTCGTGAACGGATATTCGGGACAGGGATGCGCGTCCGTGCAGCCCCACATGGCGTAGGCGGCTGGATAATTGTGCGCCTGCAATAGCCCCAGAAAAGTCCTGGCGCGCTGTTCTTCGGAGTGATTTTTGAAGAGGCCATACAGGATCAGGCCGGCGATCAGAACACACACCAGAACGATGGATGAAGTTTTGACGATCGCGAAAACGCGCGCGCGATGCTCTTCGGCGTCTCCGTAGGCTTCCAGGTAACTGGACATCCTACTCCCATCTTAGCTGTTATTCGGCCCAACTACTTCGCTGGAGCCGTACTCGCTGAAGTAGCGCCGACAGGAAATTGTTTATTGTAGGCGGCCGTGGCCTCAGAAGTGATCTCAAGCGGCGCTTTGAAGAAGAGAGTATTGGCGCTGTCCACCACGATATCCAGGCCTTTATCGGTGGCAATTTGCTTCACCACCTGCTGCATCCGCCCGCCGGCGCGCTGGAGTATGTCGGTGCGCTCGCGCTCCACGTCTTCCTGCAAATCCTGTTGCATGCGCTGGAGCTCGCGCTGTTTGCGCTGGCCTTCGTTCTGCAGGTCCTGCACGCCCAGTTCGTTCAGTTTCCCGCTGTTCAACTGCGCCTGAATGTCCTCCAGCTCTTTTTGCACCTTGATGATTTCGTCCTGGCGCGGCTTGTATTTGGCTTCCATGTCGCGCTGCGCCTTCTTGATGTCGTCGGTATCCAGCAGCGCCTTCTGGGTGTTGATGACCGCGATTTTGATCTGTGCGTTGGCCACGCCCGCGCCGATTCCGGCGAGTGTGACAACCGCGAATAAGAGCTTGTTCATTAGCTTAAAACTCCTAAAATTTCGTCCTCGCGGAGGATGAGGTATTCGTCGCCATCGATGCGGATGTCGGAGCCCGAGTACTTGCCGAATAGAATCTTGTCGCCGGCTTTGACTTCCGGGGTCGAGCGCGTTCCGTCATCCAGAAGTTTGCCCGCGCCCACCGCGACCACTTCGGCCTGCTGCGGCTTCTCTTTGGCGCTGTCGGGGATGAAGAGGCCCCCACGCTTGGATTCCTGCTCTTCCAGCCGCTTGACGAGCACGCGGTCATGCAACGGACGAAGGTTCATAACGGATCTCCTGCTCTCAATAGGGACGATGGGACGGCAGACTACCTCAATTTCCGAGGATTACCCAATGTAGCACAGTTGGGCATCGCTGATCTGGGCCCCCGCCCGTGCTCCACTGGAGCGATGCGCCAATAGGTTTGCAGCTTGCGAACTGCCTAGGCGGCGCGCTATTAGGGGTGCTATCACTGCTGGGCGCGAGTATCGATCTTCCTAGCGGCCCTAATGAAGGTTTGCTCCCTCCGTTCGCCCTCGGCAGGCGCAAGGGAGGCGAAATGGCCCTCGAGGATCGCGCCGATCCTCCTTATTCCATCACTTTGAACGAAAACTCGGGCCAGATATCCACCGGCAGTTTCGATGCCGGTTTCATCGCTTCGGCCAACTCCGGCGGCATCTTGTCGTAGCGGTTGAACCAGGCCTCGGCGCGAGCGCGATCGCCGGTGGCTTCGATGGTCAGCAGTTCCTTGGAGAGCGCTGCGATGGCGCCGGGAATCTTCGCGTAGTCGATCGAATATTTCTCCGTCACGCGATTCACCGCTTTCTGCTCCACGAGGTAATTGAACTCCATCATCTCGGCGCGGCCGTGCGCTTCGGCCACGCCATAGCGCACCGAACGGAAAATTCCCGCCACATAGGACGCGTAATATTCCTGTGCCCTGCCCTTCGGCAGCGCCCCGTGATCCATCAGCCACGCGAGGCCATACATGCCCACCACGTCCGCTTTGGCTTCTTCGAGCGGTGAATACACCGGGCCGATCGCCTCTGTGATCGGCACTTGCTTGCCGTTCACGTGGGAGTAAGCCGGCCCCAGCCCATGCGAGATCTCATGCAACACCACCGCCGCCAGATAACCTTCGGCCGAAGCTTGGGCGGCCTGCGCGTCCGGCATCACGTATTTCGCCAGCGGGAGCACGACGTAGTTCACGCGCGCATCCATGAAATTCTTGAAGAAGATTTTCTTGGTGCCCTTGGTGGCGTGCACGCGCGGATCGTTCGGCAAATTGTCAGCCACGGCCTGATAACCGTGCAACATGTCGCCGGTGCGGAACGGCGCGTCCACTACTTCCATGGGCGTCGGCTGCCCGCGTTTGGATGGCTTGTCGGCAGCGGCGAGCGGGAGCGCGTCCTGAATATCGGGAATGTATTTTTGATACAGAGCCAGTTTTGCGGTTTCGGGCTCGTTGCGAATCAGGATGGCTGCTTCGTACGACGTCTTCACGCCCAGCACGTCATCCAGGTACACCTCGTACGGCGCGAATATCACGTCGATCTTCGGATTCTTCAGATCCATCCATTTCAGATCGCTCGGGTAATAATCGTCGGAGAGCAAGGCATCGGCGCGCATCCGCAAGAACTCGGCGAAATCGGCGTCGTCGCTCAAATCGGCCGCTTGGCGCAGATCTCGCGCTGCCGGTTCCAACCAGTGCTTATACGCGACGTGGTAGGGGATCGCCTCCAGCTTCGTCCCGGGGTGGCCATTTTGCCAGCGCAGCACGGTGTACGGGCTGTAAATCGCATCCTTCTCCGCGGGATGCGCCTTCACGTAAGCTTCGATTTGCGCGCTGGTGAGGCCTTCGGGGTACAGATTGCGTCCGGGCGGAATGGGATTCGTGCCCACGAACGGTTTGTTGCCGTCGATGAGATCCCAACGGCAGCCGTTGATGAACAGGAGCCGCTTGAGCTGGGGATCGGTGCCGGTCTTGTAGAGTTCGAGCGCTTTCGGATCGCTCTGTTGCCAGTAAATCAGCTCCATCTCGCGCGACGCCGCCACCAGCTTGTCCACTTCCTGGCGCTGGCGCGCGGTGAGCGTATCGGAATGGTACGGCATCTCGACGGGCTTCCATTGCGCCAGCATGCGGGCGATCTGGTTGGCCGCGGGAGCCGCGAAAAGCAGGAGCAGAGCGAGGTAATTCATCTGCTTTTATTCTAGATTCCCGGCGAAGCTCCGGCGCTGATGCCTCGCCAAGAAGGCCAGGATCCGCTTGCTCACGCGCGCGGCTCAGCATCACGAAGCGCGTTCCAGGTGACCGTTCGGAGACGCGACCGTGAGAGGGCGGTGGTTTAGAGTTTCGGCCAGTTAATCGATCGTGATGGTCACGCCCGCCTGGCTGCTCACGCTGCCCACGCTGAACACCACCGACTGGATGCCCGGCGGGAGGAACCCTCCGGGAATTTGCGCGTTGATCTGCATCAGTCCCGGAAAACCCGGCGCGGGTCCGGCATAAAGCACCGGCGCGGGATAGCCCGCGATGTTCACCGTCACGGCCGGCGACCCCGAGCCTTGGCCGGTGGCGTAAAGCGCGATGACCGACCCGCGCGCGGCGGGATTGGAAGCCGAATTCACCGTTCCATCCTGGTTGACGGCGGCAGCCTGGCCGCTCGATCCCGTGGTGAAGATGCCCGGCGCCGCGGCCACCACAGGAACACTGGAACTCGCCAGTCCCGCGCCATCCACAACGATGCTCATCACGGTGCTCGAACCGGGGGAGAGCGTCGTGGGCGCGAGCGCGTTGATCTGCGTCGCGTTGCTGTAGAACAGCGTGGCGGGCTGTCCGTCGAAGAGCAGTTGCGTATTGGATGCGTCGAAGCCGGTTCCGAAGATCGTGATGATTTCGCCGGGCGCGATAGGGCCGGCGTCCAGGCTCGCGGCATTCAGTGGAGAAATCGCCGTCACATCGGCGGCGGTGGCCGGAGTCAGGCTCCGAATGCGGTTGTTGGCCGTATCCGCCACCAGCAGCATTCCGTTCGCGCCGGTCGCGATGCCGGATGGCGCGCTCAGCTCGGCGTCCAGGGCCAAGCCGCCATCGCCTGAAAACCCCGCGGTGCCGTTGCCCGCAATCGCGCTCAAAGCTCCGGCCGTGTTCAGCTCGCGAACGACATTCGCACCGGTATCGGCGATGAACAAGGTTCCATCGGAGGCGAACGCGAGACCGCCGGGCGACGTGAGCCCTGTCGCGATCGAAGTCGCAGACGTGTTGCCTGTACTATCGACAGCAATCTTCCAGATTTGGCTCGTATCGGCCGCCACCACATTCCCGGAACTGTCTACAGCCACCGCGAGTACGCCCGCGAGCTTCGCGAATGTGCTCGTGCTCCCGGCGGCGTTCACCTCGACGATCTGATTGTCACCGGAGTCGGCGATATAGACCGATCCCTGGCCGTCCACCGCAACGGATAACGGATTGTTTAATTGGCTCGCGATGGTCGAGATCGTGCCGCCCGCCGTGATCTTGCGCACTTCATTATTCCCGCTGTCGGCGATGTAAAGATTATTGGCGCTATCGATCGCGAGCCCCTGGGGCGAGCTAAGTTCGGCCACTGCCGCCGGGCCATTGTCTCCGCTCGATCCGGCCGTCCCTGTACCCGCGAGGGTACTGATCTCGCCTGCCGTCGACACCATGCGGATGCGATTGTTCGCGGTATCGGCGATGTACCAATTGCCGCTTGAATCCACAGCGATGCCGGCCGGCGAATTCAACATCGCCGACGTCGCCGGGCCGCCGTCGCCCCCAAAGTACGGCGATCCGCCGCTACCCGCGACGGTGGTCACTGTGCCGCCGCTCGATACCTCCAGCACGAACGCACCTGACGTGGTGAATATGTTGCCCGAAGAATCCACCGTGAGATCCCGTGCCGAGGTGACGCCCGCAATCGGCTGGACCACACTGCCGAAATAGCTGCCCGCCGCGACGTACACCATCCCCGTGGAATCCACTGCCACGCCCGTTGGCGCCGGCGTATTGAAGACGTCAATGATGACACCGTTATAGACTTTGCGAACGAGATTGTTGCCGCTGTCGGCGATGTAAATCGCGCCGCTCGAATCGACAGCCAGTCCCGCAGGCGCGTTGAGTTGAGCAAGCAGGGCGGACGTGCCGACGCCGGAAAATCCCGCAGTCCCCGTTCCCGCCACCAGCGATAAAATGCCTGCGCTCGTAACCCGGTACACCTGGTTTGCGCCGAAATCGGAAATGTAGATATTGCCGCTGGTATCGAAGGCCACGTTGCGCGGCTGCATCAACTGCGCCATCGTGGCCGGTCCGCCCTGTCCCGCGCCGGTTGCGGCCAAACTGCCACCGCCCGCTACCGTCTGGATGGTGCCATCGGCCGACACCTCGCGCACGCGTGAGTTTCCCAGATCCGCGATGTAGAGATTGCCGTTTGAATCGAGCGCCAGCCCGTACGGCTGGTTGAGTTGAGCGGCACTGGCCGCGCCGCCATCGCCCGAAAATCCCGCGACACCCGTGCCCGCGATCGTTTGGATCGTGCCGTCGGCCGAAATCTTGCGGACGCGATGATTCGAGGCTTCGGCGACATAAACGTTGCCTGAGCGATCCACCGCGATTCCCTCCGGCTGGCCTAACGCAACAGCCAGAGCGCTGCCGCCATCGCCGGAATCGTCACTTCCGGTGACCGTTTGAATCGTGTAGGTGGCGGGTACGGTAGAGGCGGGACCGGCCGCGCGTGAGATGACGCTCA
>JASIGB010000682.1:0-3075 GCA_030045355.1 Bryobacteraceae bacterium | reverse complement strand
TCGCGGCGCCCATGTAAGAAAAACGGCTTTCCGGCGCGACGAGCGAGCTGTCGAGCCAGAACGCGTAGCGCTCACGCGAAAACAGATTACGGAAGATTGTTTCAGGCGGCGCCGGCAACGGAATCGCGTGCGCATACACCTCAACGATCCGCCGCCCAATTCCAAGGAAATTTCGGAGCAGCTCGTTCCCATACTCGGTCGAAATCGATTCCGGATGAAACTGCACGCCCCAAATGGGCAGCGTGGCATGCCGCAGCGCCATCACCGTTCCGTCCGCGGTCCACGCGATCTTCCGCAATTCGGGCACGAGCGGCTCCCGGACCACCAGCGAGTGATAGCGAATCGCGCTGAATCGTTCCGGAATGCCGGCAAACAGCGGATCGGGCGCATGGATAATTTCCGCGCCGCGCCCATGCACCGGCTCCGACGCCCGCACGACGCAGCCGCCAAAATATTGTGCGATCCCCTGATGCCCCAGACAAACGCCCAGCAGCGGAAACTTGCCTTGCGCAGCCGCGGCGATGGCTTGCGCGGAGACGCCGAAATCACGCGGATAATCCGGACGTCCCGGCCCCGGCGAAATAATCACGCGATCGAAATCCAGCCGCTCGATTTCCTCCCAGCTCATCTCATCGTTGCGCACCACGATCGGCGCGCGCCCGCTGATCCCGGCTACCGCGTGCACCAGGTTGTAGGTGAACGAATCGTAGTTGTCGATGATCAGCGTCGCCATGGCAGGGAATCCCCGTGAAATTTGATGATAACGGGCGTAGACTGGACGCAAGGAGTTCCGATGCGACTGGTTCTGCTGTTATCTGTCTTCACCGCGTCCGTGTTGAGCGCCGGCGAGTTCCCGGCTCCGGCCGTGGATCCTCCCGCCGCAAGCCATTCCACTGCCACGGCTGTTTTCGCCGGAGGCTGCTTCTGGGGCGTGGAAGCGATCTACGATCGTTTAAACGGCGTCACCAACGCCGTTTCCGGGTACGCGGGCGGCGCCGCGTATACCGCGCACTACGACGTGGTCAGCTCCGGAATCACCGGGCACGCCGAGTCCGTGCAGGTCACCTACGATCCGTCGAAAATTTCCTACGGCAAGCTGCTCGAAGTGTTTTTCGCCGTGGCGCACGATCCGACGGAGCTGAATTACCAGGGTCCGGATCACGGGACGCAGTATCGCTCCGCGATCTTTTACTCCACCCCGGAGCAGAAGCGTATCGCCGAAGCGTACATTCACCAGCTCGATGCGGCGAAGGTGTTTCCTAAGCCGATCGTCACCAAAGTGACGCCGCTGAACGGCTTCTATGCGGCCGAAGAGTATCACCAGCATTTCTACGATCACAATCCGAACAATCCCTACATCGTGTACAACGACGCTCCCAAGGTGAAGCACCTGGAGCAAGAGTTCCCACAGTTGCTGAAGCGCTAGCTGGCAAGCGCCGCGTTCGCGATCACGGCCTGGCCGAGCGAAATGCCGCCGTCGTTGGGCGGGACGCGCGCGTGCAGCAGCACTTCGAACCCTTTGGCGCCGAGCAGCGCGGCCGTGTGTTCCACCAGGTAGACGTTTTGAAACGTGCCGCCGCTCAAAGCCACGCGCTCGATTTTTTCAGTCGCCCGCAGCCGCAGGCAAACTTCGACCACGATCGCCGCCACCGTGTTGTGGAACGCCGCCGCGATCCAGCCCGCGGGCTTCTTCGCGATCACGTCACGCACGATCTGTTCGATCATGGGGCGGACGTCGATTTCGTCGCCTGAAATTTCGAACGGATAGGATTCACTGACGCCGTCCAGCGCGCGCGCTTCCATTTCAATCGCCGCCTGCGCTTCGAAGTTCACCTCGTCGCGAATACCGATGATGGATGCCACGGCGTCGAACAATCGCCCGCAGGCCGAAGTTTCCACCGTGTTGATGCGGCGTTCGATCATCGAGCGAACGGTCACGATTTTACGCGCCGGGACGCGCTGGAAAAGCGGAAGATCGATCGCATCGGCGCGCCCGCCGAACGCATCGAGCAAATAGCTGAGCGCCAGCCGCCAGGGTTCGCGCACGGCCGTGTCGCCTCCCGCGAGCGGAACGTACCGAAAATGCGCGCGGCGCTCGAACCCCGCGAAATCAGCGATTAAAAATTCCCCGCCCCAGATCTTGCCGTCCGTTCCGAAGCCGGTTCCGTCGAACGCCACGCCGATCACCTTGTCGCGGATTCCGTTCTCCGCCATCAAGCTCGCGATGTGCGCGTGATGGTGCTGCACGCCGATCTGCTCCAGGTCCGTCATCTCCAGCGCCAGCTTGGTGCTCAAATATTGCGGATGCAGATCGTACGCGACGGCGGTAGGCGCGATGCGGAATAGCTGCTTCATGCGGTCCAGCGTTTCGCGGTAGAACACCAGCGTCTCGTAGTTTTCGAGATCTCCGATGTGCTGGCTCAAAAAAGCGTGATGCTGCTTGGTGAGGCAGAACGTGTTCTTCAGCTCCGCGCCGCAGGCCAGGATTTCGGCCACAGGGAAATCGAGCGTCACCGGATATGGCGCATAGCCGCGCGAACGGCGCAGCACGCGCTCGCGCCCGGCGAACACGCGCGCCACCGAATCGTCCACGCGCGTGTGGATATCGCGATTGTGAAACAGGAACGCATCCGCGATCGATCGCAGGCGCTCTGCTGCCTCGCGATTGCCGGTCACAATCGGCTCCTCGCTCAAATTGCCGCTGGTCATCACCAGCGCCGAAAATTCGCCGCCGAACAGCAAGTGATGCAGCGGCGTGTACGGTAGCATGATGCCCAGCGTATCGTTGCCCGGAGCCAGCGCTTCCGACAACCCAGAATCGGGCCGCCGCGCGAGAATCACGATGGGCCGGCGGATGCTGGTGAGCGCCGCGCGCTCAGCCTCGGAAACGAAGCAGAATTTTTCGGCGGCCGCGGCATCGGGGACCATCAGCGCGAATGGTTTGTCGCTGCGCTTCTTGCGCTCGCGCAGCAGCCGGACCGCCGCGTCGTTGAACGGATCGCAAACCAGGTGAAAGCCGCCCAGTCCTTTGATCGCGACGATCTGGCCCTCGTGCAGCAGCCGCTGGATCTCGGC
>JASIGB010000681.1:0-2851 GCA_030045355.1 Bryobacteraceae bacterium | reverse complement strand
AATCGAGAAGCAGGTGGCTGGCGACGCCAACGATCGCGATGCCCCAGGCCACGAGCCAGCCGCGCATGGATCGTGCGATCGCGCACACCAACAGCACCGAGAGGAGCGCCATTACGGGAAGCGCAACGATGGAATGGGTGATGCCGCGATGGTGCTCGAAATAGTAGAGCGGGCCGCGAACGATGGTGACGAAGTCGCCATCGGGGGCGTTGGCGGCGAGAATCAGCAACAACGTCGCTCGCGGATAAAACTTGTTGAGCCCGGCGCGGCTCAACATCAAGCCGGTTAGCGAGTGGGTGAGGTTGTCCATGCGGCGTCTTCGACGCTGAATGGCCGCCGCGCGCTGAAACCGGAGGGGACCAGGAGCGTCAGCGCGTTGGGCGCGATCTCCACGCGCGCTGGCGCCAGGCCTGCATACTCGCCGTCCACCTGGAGGTGGATGCTCGCATCGCCAGGCGCGGAGAAAACCGCTTGGCGGGTGCGCAGAATCGTGATCCCGCGCGTGACGCGCTGCCGGCGGGCCACTATCGCCAGCATGTACTTCAAAAAGCCGGCCGAGCTTTCGCCTTCAAAGAGAACCAGCTCGAATTCGTCGTCGAGCAGGGAAATGGTGGGCGCGATTTCGAGATCCCCGCCGTAATTACGCACGCGGCTGGCGAGGGCGAAACTAGCGCGATACTCGCGGCCCGCGGCGCGGACCGTAAATTCGGGGATACGGCGGCCGAGCTTGGAGAACCCCCCGATCCAGTAGGCGACCTTCCCGAGCATTTCCTTGGTGCGCGGCTTTAGGTTGTAGACGATGTCGGCATCCAGGCCCGCGCCTGCCATCAGCAAAAAATAGCGGCGAGCGCCGTCCAGGCCGCTCGAAAGCACGCCGAGCGCGACGCGCTCCTTGACTGCATGGGCCAGCGAGGCCGCGGCGCGTTCCATGGTTTTGCCGATGCCGAGCTCGTTGGCCAGGACGTTCGCCGTTCCGGCAGGTAAAATTCCGAGCGGCACATCGGAATGCGCCATGCCGTTAACGGCTTCGTTGATGGTGCCGTCGCCGCCGGCGACCAGGATCAGATCGGCGCCACGATCGACGGCGCAGCGGGCGATTTCACCGGCGTGGCCCGGGCCGCTGGTGGCGATCGAATCGACAGTGATCCCGGAGGCGTCCAGCAGCTCGATGGACCGCGCGAGCGCATTTTTTCGCCGTCGGAGTGCGCCAGCGTAGGGATTGTAAATCAGTACGGTTTGCCGGTAGGTCTCGATAGCACCCTAATTATAATCGATGCGCGCGCGAATCCGCCCCTATAGAGCGAAAGCGGATTCGAGTAGACTTGGAACGGAGCCCGGCCGCGACTGCGCAAATTCGTTCAAACCAAACTCATCCCAACGCTGCTCGCCTGGGGACCCGGCGGGGTGTTCCTGCTGGCGCTGGCCGATTCCACCGGAATTCCGATGGTGGGCGGCGTGGACGCCGTCATCGTTCTACTGGCCGTGGCGGGGCACACGCAACCTTATCTGGCGGCGGCCACCGCGGTAGCAGGGTCGCTGGCGGGCAGCCTGATCCTGTTTCTGATCGCGCGCAAGGGCGGGGAAGAATATCATCGCCACCATACTTCGAGTCCGCGCGGCAACCGATTGCGCGCGTGGTTTCACGAGTACGGACTGCTGACGGTCTTCGTGCCGGCCTTCGTGCCGATCATTCCGCTGCCGCTGAAGATTTTCATCATCTCGGCGGGCGCGCTCGAAGAAAGCGCGCTGACGTTTTCTCTTGTGCTCCTGGCCGCGCGAATTCCGCGCTATTTCTTTCTGGCATGGCTGGGCTCGCGGCTCGGTCCGGACACGCTTCCGTATCTCGCCGGGCACTTTGGGGAACTGATCCTGCTGGCGCTGGCGCTGTTTGTTGTGCTTTACGCAGCGGTGCGGATCGTGCACGGCCGGCGCCTGAAGCGAGCGCAGCCTATTGGGCCGCCTATTGGGCCAAAGTGAAGTTCACCTCGATGGGGGCGATCACTTCCACCGGCATGCCGTTGAGCAGCGTCGGCTTGTAGACCCACTGCCGGACCGCGTCCATGGCGGCACGGGCGAGAAGCGGATGGCCGCTCACGAGCTGCAAGTTCTGTATGGTTCCGTCTTTGGCGATGACGCCGATGAGGCGGACGACGCCAGAGATTCGCGCCGATCGCGCCAGCGGCGGATATTCGGGAATTATCTTGCGGATCAGCTTGGCCATTTGCACATCGCCGCCGACATGCACGGGCGCCGAGGGCTGGTGCTTGTCGACATGCGCAGGCGGAGGAGGCGGCGGCGCAACGGGGTTCGAAAGGAACGTGCCCAAAGCACGGTTCGCGCCGCCAATGCCGTCCGGCATTCCAGGCACTCCGAGCGAGGGCGGCACGTCGGGGGCGAAGGTCGTTGAAGCCGGTTGCGACGGACGCGAGAGTGTGTCGGGAGTGAACACGAATGGGCGGCGAACCGTGAGTATTGCCGGAATTCGCTCGATGTGCGCAGGGCGCACCGCTTCAAGAGGCGCCGGCGGGGGTGGAGGCGCGAACACGATGTCCTTCCAATGGATCGGCGGTAAGTGATCGCGATAAAGCAGCGGCACTAACAGCGCGAGGCTGATAATCAGCAACTCGGTGGCGAACGACGCCACAAAATTCCACGGCTTCTTGGCATCGTTGGGGAGCAGCGACTGTTCGAACACGTCTCTATAGACACCGGGCAGCGAGGTTGGTTCCCGAGAGCGCCGACGCCTCGGCGACAGCCGCTATTTCGGCAACGCTGGTTCGGCACTGCGGTCCAATCGACTGAAAACATGAGGAGAAACAATGGCACGCAGTCTGCCTCTATGGAAAGAGGT
>JASIGB010000680.1:0-2808 GCA_030045355.1 Bryobacteraceae bacterium | reverse complement strand
AGCAGTTCGGGCGGCCGCACCAGGCTTCCGACGTGCGTAGTCAGAATTCGATTCGCGGACATAGCACGTCCATATTACTACCGGCCGCGCGCCCCAA
This sequence comes from Bryobacteraceae bacterium, assembly GCA_030045355.1. Taxonomy (GTDB): domain Bacteria; phylum Acidobacteriota; class Terriglobia; order Bryobacterales; family Bryobacteraceae; genus Palsa-89. The sequence goes on along the minus strand of JASIGB010000680.1, from coordinate 2,711 downwards.
GAATCGAGCAGTCTTACTGCACGTCGCTGACTTTCCCGTCCTTGAAAGTCACTTTCATGTCTTTGAACACGTAAATTTTCTTCGCGCCCAAATCCACGATGTTCTTGGGCTGGCCGAGCGCCGCGGTCACCTGATCCACGGTCTGGCCGAGGCTGATTTCGACGGGAGCGGCAGCCGGAGCGGGCTCAGCGGCGGGAGCGGGAGCAGCGGCATCGGCAGGCGCGGAACCCGCTTGCGCCAGCACTTCTTGTTCCGCCTTATCGGAGTCCTGAGCCTGCGCGTCAATCTGCTGCTGCGCCGTTGCATCCGGGGGAGGGGCATTCATGGCGAACTCCGCCTTCACGGGCGCCGCGCTCGCCGAGGGTGGAACCATCGGTAATCCGTTCTGCCCTTGCTTGGCCTTGAGATCTCCCATGCCCTGGTCGATCGCTTCCCGCATGTGGTTCTGCATATCCTGCAGGTCTTCGATATTCACCGTGACAGCGGCGCCCTTCTTGCACTCCACACCGCCTTTGCTGGTCATCACCACCAAAGTGGCGGCCGTGGCGTCGTCCGGCAGAGGCGTGGGAGTGAGCTGCAACACGTCGCCTTCGCTCAGCGCGCATTCGTTGCTGCTGGCGTCCACAACGTCGAGCGCTGCGCCGGCCACGAATACGTGCGATTGATTGTCGCTCAACAGCCGCTGCACGCCGCTAATGGCCGGATTCGGTCCGGCGTCCTGCTGCTGCGGCGCGGCCTCGGCATTTTCCACCGCGATCTGGCGCTGCACTTCCTGCGAAATCAGATTCTTGACTTCGGGTGTCAGCGGCGCGGCATCGGGCGCGACGTCAGCCTGCGCCTGGGCTTGTGCACCGGCATCCACCTGCGCCTGGTATGCCGCCGCTAGTGAGGTGGAAATCATGTAATCCGTCAGCCAGAGCGAAGCGCTGGCGTACACCGGGAACGGCGTAAACCAAGCCGCGCCATAGACCCCGTACCAGGGCGCGGCCGCCCAACCCCACGCTGCTACCGGATAGGCCACCGGTACAGCCCAGGGATTGTACGCCCAGCCATAAAAGGCCGGCGGATAATAGACCACCGGACTGTACATTTCGAGATACACGCCGTGATAGGGATAACGGGCGTAGAAGCGGTCATACCCGCGGCCATGCGCCCAGTAGGTGCGATGGCCATATTCATGCCCTCGCCAGCCGTAAGGATGCTGGACGTACCCGCGCCGCCCGCGCTCGGCGATGACACGCGAATGATCGGCCCGCTCCACGCGGCTGCTGCGGCCGCCATGCAGATCGTGATGGATATCCATGTTGCGTCCCGCGACATGCACGTCACCCGGCCTTCCGCCGGGCCGCATGCGAACCTGATCGCCGCGCGGAGTGCTGCGCATGGTGCTGCCCCGCGGCGGCGCACCGCTGGCTGTGTGAGGCATGCTGCGCGACGCTGGAGACGCGGTTGCCGGCCGTGCACCGGCTGTGGCTGGACGCGCGCCCGGGGTGGTTGTTCCGCCAGGCTTCCCGGATGTCGTTACGCCATGCCCCCCGGTGGTGGTGGCTCCGCCCGGTTTCCCGGACGTAGTGATCCCGCTACCCGTGTGGCCTCCCGTCGTGGTCGCTCCATGAGCGCCGCCGGCAGCGGGAGTTTTGGCGCCGCCGGCCGGCTTCGCCGCAGGCTTGGGCGCCGGTTTTGCGGGCGCCGCGGGCTTCTTGGTGTTATCCGCTTGCGCGGTTCCAACGGTCAGGCACAACGCCGCCAATGCGCCAACGAACAGTTTTGAACGCGAGGTCATCGATTTTTCTCCTCCTCAGGTTGCCTCTCGATAAATTGCGGCGGCCCGGCCTATTGCACGTCGCTCACCTTGCCGGCCGTAAAAATCACTTTCAAATCCTTGTAGTAGTACGTTTCCTTCTTCGCGAGCTTAACGATTTTTTCCGGCTGCCCCATCGCCGCAATCACTTGCTCGGGCGTTTGTCCGATCGATATGGTCTTAGGCGGAGCGGCCGGTTCGTCCGCCGGTGGCGGCGGAGGCGGAACGTCCGGAAGCGCTGCCGGCGCCGCAGGTGCGGGAGCCGCAGCCGGCGGAGCTGCTGGAGCGGGAGCGGGCGCCGCGGCTTGTCCCGCGGCCGGAGCTTGAGCCTGCTGATCCTGATCCGCGGGCTGGACTTTGAATACCTCCGCGATCAACTTGTCCACGTCGTCATCGGAAGTTCCCTGGGCATAGGGAAACTTCAAGGCTCCTCGATAGCGAACATCGTTCACCGCGTCCGTGAAAAGCTCGAAAACAATCTCCGGCTGCTTGTTCTCGGTCTTGAGTTCGATTTTCGTCACCCACATCTTCTCGCCCTTGACGTAGGTCCTAGGCGCGGCCCCCGAGTTCGAGTCCGCTCCTCCCAACCCCGGGATGTGACTGCCAAGCACTCCAAGCCTTCCAAGGGTTTTCTTGGTCTGAGCAAAGGAATTGGGCTGGATCTTCCCATCCTTGTAAGCGTTTGTGTACAAATTGGAGGCCGATACGGGCCCCAGAACCAGATCGCTTTTCTGCAAAACCAGGATGGCGCCTGGCGTGACGATATCGTCATTGGCCGCGGTCGGTTGCGTCAGCGCGTACTCGGCAACGAGCTTTTTTTGTAGTGCTGCCGTATCTTGGCCAAAAGCTGCCGCCACGGCGCCCGCCAAAAGTATTCCAACAGAACCGAACAACTTAGAAGTCATACAAA
>JASIGB010000679.1:0-4602 GCA_030045355.1 Bryobacteraceae bacterium | reverse complement strand
TGCTGGAGCTCATGAAAACCAAGGGCGTCGAGTGGCCGCGCTTCGACGGCCCGCAGATGGCCGATCTGATCGCCTATCTGAACTCCAACAGCAACTCAAAGAATCACTAGGAGGCTCTCTATGCGTACTATCCTCATCCTCTCCGCGCTCGCCGCCGCGGCTAGCGTTGTTCAGGCCGCCGATGCCGGCAAGGCCGCTTACGATAAATCCTGCAAGTCCTGCCACGGAGCTGACGGCACCGCGAATCCCGCGATCGCAAAAATGATGAAAGTCGACATGCGGAATTTACAATCCCCCGAAGTCCAGGCCGAAAGCGACGACGAAATGAAGAAGATCATCGTCGAAGGCAAAGGAAAAATGCGGCCCATGCCGGGCATGGCGGGTTCCGCTGGCGAGATCGTCGCTTACATGAGAAGCTTGAAAAAGTAACCAACCAAACCAAGGAGACGAATAGATGCGCCGCTTTATATTCACATTCGGTGTCGCGGCCTTGGCAGCCACCTCTGTCCAGGCTGCCAACCTCACCGCCGGCAAGGCTGCCTACGAGAAGTCCTGCAAGAGCTGCCACGGGGCCGATGGAACGGCCAACCCGGCAGTCGCCAAGATGATGAAGGTTGATATCAAAGACCTCAAATCGCCCGACGTGCAGGGGATGAGCGACGACGACTTGGCCAAAGTGATCACCGATGGCAAGGGCAAAATGAAGCCGGTGCTCGCCGCAGCCGGCTCGGCCGCCGACATCGTTGCCTATATACGAACGTTTAAAAGATAGCCCGCACGAGTATGCGTTAAGTAGCGCAAGGCTGCGCGAAGCGCCTCAGTGTCCTTACGTAGTGGCGCGCGTTGCTTGAAACTTTTGGCCTGGTATTGGGCGGTCATTTGCAGGTACTAAAGGTGGATTCTTACCCTCGTGGGTCGAATCCATCGAGGACCTGAAACCCAGAAAGGATCTGACAATGAAAGGCCAAGGCATCAAAGTAGAAGCCGTCATGGTAAGGGGCGTCCGATTCTGCTCTCCCGACACGAATCTGGCGACCGTCGCAAAAATCTTTTGGGAGCAAGGCTGCGGCGCGCTCCCGGTGGTGGAAAATGGCCGAGCTATCGGCATGATCACGGACCGGGATATCGCGATCGCACTGGGCACCCGCAACGCCAAGGCCGGCGAAACCTTGGTGCGGGACGTCGCCCTGCCCAAAGTGTTCTTCTGCCTACCGCAGGATGACCTTCATACCGCTCTCACCACCATGCGCGCGCAGCAGGTGCGGCGCCTGCCCGTGGTGGACAATGAGGGCGTGCTGGTGGGAATTCTCAGCCTGGACGACATCGTCCTGTTCGCCGAGGAAAAGCCCGAAGCCGAACTGACCTACGCCGACGTCATCGATACGATGAAAGCGATCTACGAGCATCCCGAGATCGGCCGGGTGCTCGCCGTAGCGCAATAATCACCTGCCAATTCCAATCACTACCGGCCGCGCCGGCGGGGGCGCGGTCTTTTTTCGTGCGGCAGGGTATAATCTTTTCTAGTCTCCCCCCGGTTCGTGGATGCTCTGGGCACCGTCCGCCACCATTGTCTGTCTTAAGCCATCATGCCCATACGAGTCGCGCTGCATCACCGCACCTCATACCATTACGACCGGCTCGTGCGCCTGTCCCCCCAAACCGTCCGGCTCCGCCCGGCGCCGCATTGCCGCACGCCCGTCACCGCCTATTCGCTGAAGGTGGAACCCAAGCCTCACTTCCTCAACTGGCAGCAGGACCCACAAAGTAACTTCCTCGCTCGCGTCGTATTCCCGAATCCTGTCGAGTACTTTGCTGTGGACGTCGACCTGGTCGCGGAAATGACGGTAATCAATCCGTTCGACTTTTTCCTAGAGCCCTACGCGGAAAATTATCCTTTCTGTTACGAGCCCGCTCTCGAACACGAGCTCGCGCCGTTTCGCCAGGTTCGCCCGCCCGGTCCCAGGCTCGGCGGGTATCTCAAAACCATCGATCTCCGCGAGCGCCGCTCGATGGATTTTCTGGTAGATCTCAACCAGGATTTGCAACGCAAGATCAGCTACCTGATTCGCATGCAGCCGGGCGTGCAATCGAGCGAAGAAACGCTCACGCTATGCAGCGGCTCCTGCCGCGACAGCGCTTGGCTGCTGGTGGAAATCCTGCGGCATCTCGGTCTCGCCGCGCGCTTCGTCTCCGGTTACCTCATTCAGTTGAAGCCGGATCAGAAGCCGCTCCAAGGCCATCCCGGCCCCGATCAAGATTTCACCGATCTGCACGCCTGGACCGAGGTCTACCTGCCCGGCGCAGGCTGGATCGGCCTCGACCCCACGTCGGGGCTGCTGGCCGGCGAAGGGCACCTGCCGCTGGCCGCGACGCCGGAACCCGGGTCTGCCGCGCCCATCACCGGCTCGGTGGATGACTGTGGGGTCGAGTTCTCGCATCACATGGCGGTGACCCGCGTTCATGAAGATCCTCGGGTCACGCTGCCCTATACCGAGGCGCAGTGGCAGCGCATCCAGGCGCTCGGAGGACGCATCGACCAGGACATTTGCACCAACGACATTCGTCTGACTATGGGCGGCGAACCGACCTTCGTTTCCATCGACAACATGGACGGCGCCGAGTGGAACACCGCCGCTCTCGGGCCCGAAAAGCGCCGGCTCGCCGAGCGTCTCCTGGACCGGCTGCGCAAGCGTTTCGCGCCGGGCGGCCTGCTGCACTACGGCCAGGGCAAATGGTATCCGGGCGAGCCGCTGCCGCGTTGGGCGCTCACCTGCTATTGGCGGGCCGACGGCGTTCCCCTGTGGCACAATCGCGCGCTGCTCGCCCACGAAGGATTATCCACGGACTTCGGGCCGCTCGAAGCCCAACACTTCGCCGAGACGCTGGCGCGGCGCTTGGGAGTCGATTCCGACTACGTCAATCCGGCGTTCGAAGATCCTCTCTACTATTTGCAAAAGGAGCGCGAGCTTCCCGTCAACGTCGATCCGGTGGACAACCGGCTGAGCGATCCCGGCGAGCGCGAGCGCCTGCGCCAGGTATTCGAGCGCGGCCTGGACCAGCCCACCGGGTTCGTGCTGCCGCTGCAGCGCGGCCCGGGACAGAACGGCCCCGAGTGGCAGACCGGCCTGTGGATGCTGCGCGGCCAGCACCTGTTCCTGATGCCCGGCGATTCGCCCGTCGGTTTGCGCCTTCCGCTGCCCAGCCTGCCGTGGGTGGCGCCGTCGGAAGCGCCGGTGAATTATCCAGTCGACCCGATGGTCAATCGCGCACCGTTGCCCATTCCGCCACGCTTCGCCCTCGCGGACGTTCCGCGCTTTCAATCGCGCAGGCCGGCTTCGTTGAATAATGGGCGGGATCGCAAGCCCAAGGAAGGCGAATCCGCGCCCTGGATCGTGCGCACGGCGCTGTGTGTCGAGCCGCGCGATGGCCGCCTGCATGTCTTCATGCCGCCGCTCCTGGTGGCCGAGGATTACATCGATCTGCTCGCCGCCATTGAAGACACGGCCGCGCATCTCGAAATGCCGGTGGTGATCGAAGGCTATCCGCCGCCTGAAGACCCGCGCCTGCGCCAGATCAAAGTGACGCCCGATCCCGGAGTCATCGAAGTGAACGTGCATCCGGCGGCCAATTGGCAGGAACTGGTCTCCCATACCACGGCTCTGTACGAAGACGCGCGCCAATCGAAACTGAGCGCCGAAAAATTCATGCTGGACGGCCGCCACACCGGCACTGGCGGCGGCAATCACTTCGTGCTCGGCGGCCCCACGGCTGCCGACAGCCCCTTCCTGCGCCGTCCGGATCTGCTGCGCAGCCTGATCGGCTACTGGCTGAATCATCCAGCGCTCTCATACGCCTTTTCGACCATCTTTATCGGCCCCACCAGCCAGGCGCCGCGCGTGGATGAAACGCGTGCTGACAGCCTGTATGAGCTCGAAATCGCATTCGGCCTGATTCCGACGCCAGAAGAACGCTCCGTTCCCGCGTGGCTGGTGGACCGCATCTTCCGCCACATCCTGGTGGACGTCGCCGGCAACACGCATCGCGCCGAGTTCTGCATCGACAAGCTGTTTTCGCCCGATTCGGCCACCGGCCGCCTGGGCCTGCTCGAATTGCGAGGATTCGAGATGCCGCCGCACGCGCGCATGAGCCTGACCCAGCAGTTGCTGGTGCGCGGCCTCATTTCCTGGTTCTGGAAGGAGCCCTACACGCAGAGGCCGATTCACTGGGGCACGCGGCTGCACGATCAGTTCATGCTGCCGCATTTTATTGCACAGGATTTCCGCGACGTGCTGAGCGATCTGAACAATGCCGACTATGCGTTCGAAGCCGAATGGTTCGCGCCGCATTTCGAGTTCCGCTACCCAGTGTTCGGACAGGCGCATCACTCGGGCATCGATGTCGAGCTTCGGCAGGCAACCGAACCGTGGTACGTGCTGGGCGAGGAGGGCAGCGCCGGCGGCACGACGCGCTATGTGGATTCGCCCGTGGAGCGCCTGCAGGTGAAGGTGGCGGGCTTGATCGAGGGCCGCTATCTGATCGCCTGCAACGGCCGTCGCGTGCCGCTGCACTCCACGGGCATTCAAGGCGAATGGGTGGCGGGCG
>JASIGB010000678.1:0-6885 GCA_030045355.1 Bryobacteraceae bacterium | reverse complement strand
TTCAGCCGACCCGTTCCAGCGACCGACTCCAATGCCTTGGAAGTGTTCTGTCCCATCCGTTCCAAATGGCGCAGCAAAAGCGGATTAAGACCCGTCAGAACCTGATCGCCTAACACGTGCCGGCGATAAGCTAAGGCGAATAGGGGCTCGATACTGGAGCTGGTTCCCGCGATGATGCTGATAGTCCCGGTAGGTGCGATTGAGATGCGCGTCGCATTTCTAATCTGAACGCCGCTCGCGGCATAGATACTGCGGCTCCAATCGGGGAATGCCCCGCGCTGCTCCGCTAATTCAATCGAGGCTGCTCTAGATTCCTGATTAATGAATTCCATCAGCTCTTCAGCTAATTGGATGGCCTGCTCGCTGGCATAGGAGACGCCCAGGAGAATGCACAATTCCGCGAAACCCATCACGCCCAGCCCGATCTTCCGGTTGGCCAGGGTCTGGCGGGTGATCGCTTCCAGCGGGAACCGATTCACAGAAATCACATCGTCCAGGAAACGCACCGCGTCGTGAATTTGGGTGCGAAGACGCGCGTAGTCCACCTCAGGGCCGCCGTTCTCCTGGCGCACGAAATGGACCAAGTTGATCGATCCCAGGTTGCACGACTCATAAGGCAAAAGCGGTAATTCGCCGCATGGGTTTGTGGCTTCGATCTGGCCACATGCCGGCAACGGATTTGTGCCCGCGATGGTGTCCGGGAAAATTAGCCCGGGATCACCCGTTGCCCAAGCAGCGTCGCAAATGTCGTCAAAAAGCTGGCGGGCGGGTAGGCTGCCAACAACGCGTTCACCGGTGGGATGGCGAAGCGCAAGGTTTCCGCCGGATTCTACTGCGGACATGAATTCATCCGACGCACCTACCGAAATATTGAAGTTTCTGAAGCTGATGCCATCGCGCTTCGCATTCACGAATTCCTGAATATCGGGGTGATCCACGCGCAGCACTCCCATATTGGCGCCCCGCCTGCGCCCGCCCATCTTGATGTTTTCGGTCGCGCAGTCGTAGATTCTCATGAAGGAAACCGGCCCCGAAGAGCTGCCTCCCGTGGCGGTGACCGGATCGCCGACTGGACGAAGCCGCGAGAACGAAAAACCTGTCCCGCCGCCGGTGCGCTGGATCAACGCGGCATCACGCAGAGTCCCAAAGATCGACTCCATGTTGTCCTCGATCGGCAGCACAAAGCATGCAGAAAGCTGGCCGAGGGACGTGCCTGCGTTCATCAAGGTGGGGGAATTGGGAAGGAAGTCGAGCGCCGCAATCATCCGATGAAAGCGCGCCTCCCAGAACCGGACATCCGCCGCACTTCCGTAGAGCAACTCAGCTTCCGCAATCGCACGAGCGACGCGCTCGAATAACTCGGCGGGCGTCTCGACGATATTCCCTTCTCCGTCGCGCCGTAAGTAACGCGCCTGAAGTACCCTCAAAGCGTTTTCGCTGATCAGACCTTGGCAGGCAGGCATAGTTCATTCGCAAGGAGAGGCACGATCGAGAGCCTCATAATGTCTCCTCCAGATGCGCCGGCGGCGAGCGGAACTGAATCCGTGCAGAAAATCCGCCGAACGCCAAGCCGCCACAACTCCTTCCAGCGTTCACCGGTAAAGAGACCATGTGTCACCATAACGTTGATCTCCCCCACTCCAGCTTCACGGAGCTTTTCGCACGCAGACACTAAAGTGCCACCAGTATCCAGAATGTCGTCGACGATCACGGCCTGGCGGCCGACCTCTCCAATAGGTCCGGAGTGCGTGATTCCGGTCGTGGTACGCTGCTTCTCGAAATAGGGAATCTTGCCACGAGCCATTCCGGCAGCAGTCTGGACGGCCTCGCAACGGTCGATCGCGCCTCCATCGGGCGCCACTATCGTCGCTTCGCGTAATCCATAACGCTTCAACGCACCTGCAAACACTTCCGCGGGAGACACTGACACCACGGGAATCGGAAATAGCCGCCTGGCACGTTCACTGTGCACATCAACGGTAATCACTTGGTCAAATCCCGACGCTCGCGCGAGCCTACCAGCCCACGCCGTTGCGAGGCTTTGGCCAGGCTTGTCTTTATCGTCTCGAGCGTATGCGAGGTAGGGGAAAAGTGCGGTCACGCGGCTTGCGCCTTCCTTCTTCAGCGTATGCGCAAGCAGCAATGTCGAAAGCAGTTGTTCATCCGGAGGAGCAATCGAGCCGAGCACGAAACAATCCTCGTTGCCTACGGAAGTCTGGAGGTCTAGATGCAACTCTCCGTTTTCGAAACGCGCCACGCGGAACTCTCCCAAAGGCAGACTCGCCGATTTCGCCAGCCGCCCCGCCATAAACTGGAATGCTCCAAAAGCAAACAAGACCATCAGATCCCCTACCCCTTAATACAAATCAGCGGTTCCAGCCGAGCAACACGGCGCGAAAGCCCGGCTTTCTCGGCGGCCTCGACGACTGCCCCGACGTCCTTATAAGCTCCCGGCGCCTCTTCTGCCACCCCGCGCGACGAAGGTGAGCGAATCAGGATGCCGCGGCTGGCCAGTTCGTCGATCAATTGCCGGCCACGCCAGTGCTTGGTCGCCTCGTGGCGGCTCATCTGACGCCCGGCGCCGTGACAGGAAGAGCTGAAAGACCTGCTCTCGCTATCTGGCATCCCGACCAAAATGTAAGACGCCGTGCCCATCGTGCCTCCTATGAGTACTGGTTGCCCAATAGAGCGAAGACCCTCAGGAACTGCGGAATGATGGGGGCCGAATGCGCGCGTCGCGCCCTTGCGATGAATGAACACCTGCTTGCTGTTCCCGTTCACCTTGTGTTCTTCGACTTTGCAAGTGTTATGCGAAACGTCGTACAGAACCGTGAGTTCGGCCTGCGGTGCCACTTCGGCGAAGGCGCGGCGGACAAGCTGTGTAATGATCTGGCGATTTGCCAGAGCACAGTTGATAGCAGCTCGCATCGCGCCCAGATATTTTTCGCCAATCGGCGATCGAATAGGCGCGCAGGCCAATTCTCGATCGGGCAACTCGATTCCATACTCTGCCGCCTGCGCAACCATGTCTCGAAGAAACTCCGTCCCAATCTGATGACCGAGCCCTCGAGAGCCGCAGTGTATGCTCACCACAATGTCTCCCTGATGGATTCCGAAAGCTTGGGCAGTTGCGCGGTCGAAAATCTCGACCACATTCTGCACTTCCAGATAGTGATTCCCCGATCCAAGCGTGCCCATCTCGCGCCTCTGTCGGTTCTTCGCAAAGTCGGACACGGCGTCTGGCTGCGCACCGGCCATCGTGCCCTGCTCTTCAGTGCGTTCCAGGTCGGCTGCTGTTCCGTAGCCGAGGCGCAACGCCCACTGCGCGCCTCCCGCCAGCATCTCGTTTAATTCCTGGTCACTCAGATTCAGCAAACCTCTACTCCCGACTCCAGCGGGGATGTGCCTGTAAAGCGCATCCGCAAGCGATTCCTTGATGGCCGGCAGGTCGTCCGCTTTCAAGCCGGTCAACAGCGTGCGCACGCCGCACGAGATGTCGAATCCAACTCCGCCGGCGGAGACCACTCCGCCCTCGTCCGGGTCGAACGCTGCCACTCCTCCGATCGGAAAACCGTAGCCCCAGTGCGCATCGGGCATCGCATAGGCGGCTTTCTGGATGCCCGGCAGCGAAGCAACATTCACGATCTGCTCATAAACTTTCGCGTCCATGTCGCGGATCAGCTCCTCACTTGCAAAGAGAATCGCTGGAACACGCATTTTTCCTTGAGGCTCAATTTGCCACTCAGATTCCGATACGCGCTGCAAAAGTGTTGTTTCCATCGGGATTCCTCAAACATCAACCACGCATTGCGCTACCCAAGCGCCATCCGTGTTGTGGCCGACAAACAGGCTCGTATAGGTGGCGCCTTTGACCTCGACGGCCGGTTCATGCCGCGCGACGTCAACCTCCTCGCCCCAAGCCGAGCCATGCAGCCGATTTGCTTCCAGCCGCACGACAAAACGGCCAAAAATCATTCCTCGGACCGCCATTTCGTAGACCACCGCGTTGAGCCAGTTGACCAAAAGCGCCTCACGGTTGGTGGCCTCACATTCAATGCCGACTTCGGCCTTGGGTGCCACCCGGAGTGGATCAGTGAGCACGGCGGTAAGGGCCATCGCCGCCTGCTCAAACGCCTCCGCCTGAGTCGTCCCGACTCCCCGGACACCGATGTCAGCCCCGTGCGCAAAATGCTCCCAACGAGGTTGAATCTTCATTTCCACACTGATGTGCGAGCATTCTGCGGACCAACCGCTGACACTGGTAGCCCACGTGCAGCCACTTAAAATATGTCGTTTAACTTAGCTGTGGATGGCTTCGCCCAGGGAGCCCAGGTTCCGAGCCAAATTACCTGTGATGGAGATGACATCCCGCCGGCTTTACGCTGGTCAGGCGAGCCTCCTGAAACGAAGAGCTTCGCTCTCATCATGGAGGATCCCGACGCACCGGGTGGCACATTCAATCACTGGCTTGTTTGGGATATTCCCGCTCACGTTCACTCGCTGGACGATAGGGACGCCTCGCTTGGTAAGGCAGGCTTAAACGACTTCAGAAAACGCGGCTATGGAGGTCCCTGTCCTCCCCAAGGAGGCGGGCCGCATCGGTACTTTTTCCGGCTCTTCGCTCTTGACACGGCAAGACTGGGCTTATCTCCAGGCGCCAAACGATCGGCTTTGGATAGAGCGCTCCGTCAACACGCCCTTGCCGAAACCGAGTACATGGGCCGCTACGAACGGTACTGAGCTGTTGGTGCATTGCTTCCGGCTCCATCAGGAATTAAGTCTAGTTGCTTGAGCCAGACTGCAGCATCGCTGTCGCTGGGAGCTCGATAATCTCCGCGTGGCGATAAGGACCCTCCAGAGCCAACCTTGGGACCGTTCGGTATCGCGCTCCGCTTGAACTGAGCGAATCCAAAGAAACGCGTGAGGAACGTTCGGAGGTGCGCTTTGATCTGACCGATGTCGTATTGCTTCCGTTGCTCGATTGGGATGTCAGGCCATGTGCCTAACGTCAGATCGTGCCACGCGCAGTAGCCGAGGAAAGCCACTTTAGCCGGCCCATAGCCAAAGCGGAGCGTGTAGTACAGATTGAAATCCTGGACATCATAAGGGCCGACAACGGCTTCGGTCTCCTGGGTTGGCTGGGCCGCTGCTTCGTTGCTCGGCACGAGCTCAGGACTAAACTTTGTTGCCAAGATGGCAAGCAATGTGTCGTTGGCGTCCTTTCCAAACGTTCCAGTCTGTGCAACCCAGCGCACTACGTGCGCCATCAGCGTCTTGGGCACGCTTACGTTCACGGCGTAGTGAGACATCTGGTCGCCCACCCCGTAGGTACACCATCCGAGCGCCAACTCGCTGAGATCGCTCGTCCCCACAACTAATGCCCCGTGAAGATTCGCGAGCCGGAACAGGTGGCTGGTTCGCTCGCCGGCTTGCACGTTCTCGTAAGTGACGTCGTAAACCTCGGCGCCATCGTGCACTGGGTGACCGATGTCTTTCAGCATTTGAGTGCAGCTTGACCGGATGTCGAGTTCCTGGGCGGAGCAGCCGATGGCGCGCATCAAGCGGTGGGCCTGCTCCAGAGTCCGGGGGCCGGTGCCAAAGCCCGGCATCGTATACGCGAGAATGTTGCTGCGTGGGAGTTTGAGCACATCCATCGCTTGCGCGCAGACGAGCAACGCCTGCGTCGAGTCCACTCCACCCGACACGCCGATAACCACGCGCTCGATGCCCGTCGCCTGCAGCCGTTTGACGAGACCCTGCACTTGGATCTGATAAACCTCGCGACACCGCTCGTCGCGGCGTTCCGCGGCGGAGGGCACGTACGGAAAGCGCTCGAAAGTCCGGCTAAGAAGTAAGTGTTCCCGCCGAGGCAATTCAACTGGGCAATGGATCGTTCGAAAATCGCGCAGCCGGTTTTTTTCGCGAATCACCGACTGGCCAAAGCTCGTCTGCCGCATCCGCTCCTGAGAGAGCCGTTCCAGATCGATCTCGGACGTTATGATCTGCGGTTCATAAGCAAAACGGCGCGATTCCGCGATGAGATTGCCATTCTCGCAAATCATCGCATGCCCGTCCCACGCGAGATCGGTGGTCGATTCACCAGGCCCCGCCGACGCGTAGAGGTAAGCTGCCAGACACTTCGCCGATTGTCCTACCGCGAGCTGCCGGCGGTAGTCCGCCTTGCCGATGGTGATGTTGGATCCCGAGAGGTTTAGCAGAACCGTGGCTCCCGCCAGGGCCGCATCCGAGGAGGGCGGAATTGGCACCCAGATGTCCTCACAAATCTCCATGTAGAAGGTCAGCAATGGCTGTTCGTCCATCCGAAAGAGCAGTCTATTGCCAAACGGAATGCCATGCTGCCCCGACAGATCGATTTCAGTCCGGGTGGTAGCGTCTGCCGGGGCGAAATAGCGCTGCTCATAGAACTCGCGGTAGTTTGGCAGGTACGTTTTTGGAATCACACCCAGAGTTCGTCCGTTGCCAAAAACGACCCCGCAGTTGTAGAGCAGATCATCGACCTGAAGCGGCGCCCCCACGATTGTTAGGAGCGGCAGATCTTGAGAAGCTTCGCGGATCTGAGCTAGACCGTCGAGACAGCCATCGAGAAGAGCTTTCTGATGAAACAGGTCCTCGCAGGAATAACCCGAGATCCCTAACTCCGGGAAAAGCACCAAAACGGATCGGGTTCTGGCAGCCTCTTGCATCAACGCGATCGTTTCCGCGGCGTTGAACGCCGGATCGGCGACGCGGAGCCTCGGTGTCCCTACCGCGACGCGGACAAAGTCGTGATTGTAGAAATTGAAGAATTCTTCGCCTAAGCGCACAATTTTCTCGCTGTTACGGTGAGCAGCTCTTCTGCCATGATCATAGCCAATGGATCTCGGC
>JASIGB010000677.1:0-5089 GCA_030045355.1 Bryobacteraceae bacterium | reverse complement strand
TGTCAAGCACCATACCGCTTAATGGTCTTGGTGGACACTTCCGTCTGGATTCGGTTCCTGATGGGCCGCGAGCCTTTCTTAGGCGAACTCGGACGGCTCCTCAATGCCGATCAAGTTGTAGGCCACGAACTCGTCTACGGCGAGTTGCTCATTGGGGATCGTGGCGGCCGCAAGAAGTTTCTAGCCGATTATAGGCGGAGGATGCAAGCGGCCACGGTCCCTCATCGGGAAGTGGTCACGTTCGTCGAGCACCGTCACCTGCACGGGCGCGGCATCGGCTGGATCGACGTGCACCTGCTGGCATCCGCCATGGTGAGCGATGCGGAGCTCTGGACTGCCGACCCGCGGCTAGCGGCGATCGCCAATGAATTTGGTGTCGACTATCGGCTCTCCAAGTAAGGGAGCCTCTTCTTTCAGTTGGACGCCGGAAAGTTTCCGTCGCCGCGCTTCATTCATCAGGAACAGCAGCTTGTGCGCGGCAGCGGCGTAGCTCAAGCCTTCCGCGCGAATATTCGAGACGCAGTTGCGCTCGGCGTCGGTGCGGCCGGGCCGCGGCTGCCACGTCAGGTACGCTCCCAGGCTGTCGGGCGAGCTTAGGCCGGGCCGTTCGCCGATCAAGACCACGGCCAGGTGAGCTCCTAATCGCTCGCCGATTTCGTCGCCGAGGGCCACACGGCCTTGTTCGACGATTGCGAGGGGTGCAATGCGCCAATCCTCAAGATGGTCCATCAATCGGGCGAGCAGCGGAACGGCATGGCGATGCACGGCCAGCGCGGAGAGCCCATCGGCAATCACGAATGCAGCATCGTAATCGCCGCGCAACGGCGCTAATTGATCGAGCGATGCTTCGCTCAAACGCCGTCCGAGGTCCGGGCGCTTCAGATATTCGGCGCGATCGTGCGCCGCGCTTTCGAGCGCAATGGATGCAATCCCGTTTTGTCTGAGTTCGGCGACTAGGGACGGAACGGAAAGCGGCAGATGCACGGCGTCGCGCGCTTTGGCGTGCGCCAATTGAAATTCGAGCAGAGCGCGGGTAGGGACGCTCCTGCCCGCGCGGCCCAACTCCACGCGGGCCGGTGTGAAATCGCGCAGCCGCGCCATGAAACCAGTATGCGACGATGTTCAGGTTTTCTTCTTCGGCTTACTCTCTTCGTTCTGCACGATCAGATTGTTCTGGACTGAAAAAACGTACGGCACTTGGTTCGCCAGCGTTCCGATCAGCGTTTTGTCGAACTGATTGTCCACCACGCCTTCCAGCGTCACGTGCCCGTTGTCGACGATGATGTGGATCGACGGCAAGGCCTGATAACCGTAGCGCGTTCCAATGCTGCCGTTGCCGTAGATTTTCCGCACCATCGCGCGGCGGATCTGCCAGTCCATCGGCGACAGCGGCAGCAGCTTGATATTGTTGATCACCTGCGTCACGCCGGGAACTTTCTTCGCCGCGTGCTCGGCGTCGGAACGGATGTCATAAGGCGCTTCCGGGGGGCAGGCGCCCACCAGCGTCACTACGCTTCCATTCACATTGAATGCCAGATCGTCGAAGATGCTGTAGTAAGGCAGCATCAACAGGTTGTGGCGCACTTGCTTAGCAATTTGCGCTTCATTGTCAGGCCCCGGAACAAACGCGTCGTTGTGATCGCTGGGCGGATTGTTGCTAGCGGCGAATCCCCACACCGCGCATAAAACAACGGCAATTGCTGAACCCATTACGCTTCTCATAGCCAAGTTCCCCTGACAATAGGATGCACGGCTATGTAGCTTTGTTACGGCCGGCTTTGTTATACATCGAGCAGGGCGACCGCCATCCGTGGCAACTCGCGCTCGATAGTCTCGAACCACGCCTCAAACTCGGGGGCGGGCCTGAGCCCGAAGATTTGGCGCAAATACAGCGCGTCGTGAAACGATGTGCTTTGATAATTCAGCATCACGTCATCGGCGCCGGGCACGCCCATGATGTAGTTCACACCGGCGGCGCCGAGTATCGTCAGAAGCGCGTCCATGTCGTCCTGATCGGCCTCGGCGTGATTGGTGTAGCAGATGTCGCAGCCCATCGGTAGCCCTAACAATTTCCCGCAGAAATGATCTTCCAGGCCCGCGCGCAGGATCTGCTTGCCGTCGTACAAATATTCCGGTCCGATGAATCCCACCACCGTATTGACCAGTAACGGCTCAAAATGCCGCGCCAGGCTATAGGCGCGCGCCTCGAGCGTCTGTTGATCCACGCCGTGGTGCGCATTGGCCGAGAGCGCACTGCCTTGCCCGGTTTCGAAATACATGACGTTGGAGCCTACGGTTCCGCGCCGCAGTTCCAGCGCCTGCTCGCGCGCTTCGCGCAACATCGCGATATTCACGCCGAACGACGCATTCGCGGCCTCGGTTCCCGCGATGGATTGAAACACCAGGTCCACCGGCGCGCCGCGCCGCATGGCTTCCATGGTGGTGGTCACGTGCGCGAGCACGCAACACTGTGTAGGGATTCGATAGGTCTGGCGAATCCGGTCCACCAGCCGCAGCAGCGTTTCCACGCTCGCCAGGCTATCCGACACCGGATTGATGCCGATCACGGCATCGCCGCTTGCATAAGCCAGGCCGTCGAGGATGCTGGCCGCGATGCCCTTTGGATCGTCGGTCGGGTGATTGGGCTGGAGCCGGGTCGAGAGGCGGCCGGGCAAGCCCAGGGTGTTGCGAAAACGCGTGACCACCCGGATCTTGGCCGCCACGGTGACCAGATCCTGGAGCCGCATGATCTTCGAGACTGCCGCCGCCATTTCGGGTGTCAGGCCGCGTGCGAGCGCCGCCAAAATTTCGCCGCCGGCCTGTTCGCTGAGTAGCCAGTCGCGAAAATCACCGACCGTAAGGTGGGCTACTGGAGCGAAGGCACCGGAATCGTGCTGGTCGGCGATCAACTGCGTAACTTCATCCAATTCATAGGGGACTGTACACTCACTGAGAAATGTCTTTAGGGGAATATCACCCAGGGCTAGTTGAGCGGCCACCCGTTCCTCGGCGCTCTTGGCCGCGATCCCGGCTAACTCATCGCCGGAACGGGCGGGCGAGGCTTTGGCTAGCAGAGTCTTAATGTCCTCAAAACGATAGACACTGTTGCCGATTGTGCCCTTGTAGCCCGGCATGACGCGTGAATCCAGTGTAGACTGGATTGGCGCAGCGATTGCTAAATCGTGGGATGAATTGTCGCCCTTTGTCCGTCATAAATTTGCGGTCGGAATTGACGATGGCTGCGGGCGTTATACTGGTAGTTTCGGGAGCGGATCATGAACACGTACTGGAAGTTCGGAGCCATTGTGGCGATCGTCGTTGGCGTCCTGGCATGGCTCGCGATCGGCGGAGTCACCGAAAGCAAGACGTACTATAAGGAAATCAAGGAAGTGAAAGCGATGGGTCCCGGCGCTCAGGGCGAGAAGCTGCGGGTGAACGGATATGTCGAGCAAGGCTCCATCGTGCGCGACGGGTCGCAGGTGCGCTTCATCCTGCATCAGACGCCCGGCATCCTGCAGAACGATCCGGTCCAACTCGCGGTGGTCTACTCGGGAATCGATCCGCTGCCCGACACGTTTAAGGACAACGCGCAGGCGCTCGCCGACGGAAGATTAGGTCAGGACGGCGTGTTCCACGCCAGCAAAGTGCAGGCGAAATGCGCGTCCAAGTACGAAGCCAAGCCCCAAATGAAGACGGACGCGACGCCGGCCAGGACCTAAGCCTGCCGCGGTCCTGCTCCGAGGACTAAGACAATTTCGTAATGGAAAATATCGGCGCTCTCTCGATTCTGCTCGCCTTCTGTTTCGCCGTGTATGCCGTGGCTGCGTCGGTGACCGGCAAGTTCCGGAAAAACTCCTTCCTCATCGTCAGCGGCCAGCGCGCGGTCTATTCGGTCTGGGTGCTGCTCACAGTGGCTGCCGGGCTGCTTATTTACTCGCTGGAGACGGGCGATTTCCGTCTGGCCTACGTGGCCGGGCACACCGATGCGTCGATGTCGCCCATCTACAAATTCACCGCGTGGTGGGGCGGGCAGGAAGGCTCACTGCTGCTGTGGTCCTGGCTGCTCGCGACCTATTCGGCCATCGTCGTTTTCACCAACCGTCGCAAGTTCCGCGACATGATGCCCTGGGTCACATCGGTGCTGATGACCACCGAGACGTTCTTCCTGATCCTGATCGCGTTCGTGCTGAGCCCGTTCGGAATCCTGGAAGCCGGGCGCGGCAACATCGTGCAGGGCGTGGGCCAGGGGCTGAATCCGCTGCTGCAGTATTGGACCATGGTGATCCATCCGCCCATGCTGTACCTGGGCTACGTGGGATTCACGGTTCCGTTCGCGTTCGCGATGGGCTCGCTGATCACCAAGCAGCCGGGCGATGCCTGGATTCATACCACGCGGCGCTGGACCATCGTGACCTGGCTGTTCCAAAGCGCGGGCATTCTGCTGGGACAGGGCTGGGCGTACGCGGTGCTCGGCTGGGGCGGATATTGGGCGTGGGATCCGGTGGAAAATGCGTCGCTGCTGCCTTGGATCACCGCCACGGCGTTCCTGCACTCAGTGATGATGCAGGAAAAGAAAGGCATGATGAAGGTGTGGAACATGGTCCTGATTTCGGGGACCTTCTTCCTGTGCATCTTCGGAACGTTCCTGACGCGCTCGGGCGTGGTCAGCTCCGTGCATGCCTTTGCGCAATCGCCCATCGGGAAGTACTTCGTGTTTTTCCTCGCGATCGGTATCGCTGCCACCGTGATTCTGATCTTCGAGCGGCTGAAATACCTGAAGTCGGAAGCGCGGCTGGAAAGCGTGGTCTCGCGCGAATCCAGCTTCATGTTCAACAACCTGATCCTGGTGGCCAGTTGCTTCGCGGTGTTGTGGGGCACGCTGTTCCCGGTGATCTCTGAAGCCGTCACCGGCGAAAAGATCAGCGTGGATGCGCCGTTCTTCAACCGCATCAACATCCCCATTGGCCTGGCGCTGATGTTCCTGACGGGCGTGGGCCCGCTCATTGCCTGGCGGCGTAGCTCGCTCGAAAGCCTAAAGCGTGCGTTCATGCTTCCCAGCATTGCGGCCGTCGTTCTGATGGCCGCGCTG
>JASIGB010000061.1:0-9924 GCA_030045355.1 Bryobacteraceae bacterium | reverse complement strand
AAGCTGCTCAAGACGCGCCGCGCAGGGATCAAGTCTCTGTTGATGAACCAGCGCTTCTTGCGTGGCATGGGCAATATCTACACCGACGAAGCGCTGTTTGAAGCGCGCATTCATCCACGCGCCATCGCGTGCAGCTTGAGCAACGAACGGTCGGCGCGCTTGCATCGCGCGATGATCGATATCTTGTCCACCGCGATTCGCCTCAAAGGATCCTCGATCTCCGATTACGTGGATGCCGACGGCGAGCGCGGCAGCTTCCAAATGCAGCATCAGGTGTACGGCCGCGCGGGCGAGCCGTGCCCTACCTGCGGGACGCCGATCCGCCGGATCGTGGTGGGGCAACGCGGGACGCACTACTGTCCGAAGTGCCAGCGAAGTTGAAAATCTGGTCCGCCACCAGCGCCGCGGCCTTCATCTCCACGACGTCGTGCACGCGCACTATGTGCGCTCCATTCAGGATCGCCGCCGTAACCGCCGCGGCCGTAGCGGATAGCAAAAATCCTTCCGTCGGTTTCTCCGTCTGCGGCAGGAAAGATTTCCGCGAGGGTCCCACCACCAGCGGAAACTCGAGCGACGCCAGCGCGCCCAGCCGCGCCAGAATCTCCGAGTTTTGTTCCTTGCGCTTCCCGAAGCCCAGACCCGGGTCGATCGCAATGCGCGACCGCTCCACGCCCGCGCGCTCGGCCCGATGCACGGAAGCTTCCAGGTCCTGCCGGATGCCGCCCATCACGTCTTTCATGGGCGGCAGCTTGGCCCAGGTCTCGGGTGTTCCGCGCATGTGCGTGACGATCAACCCGGCATTGCCCTGCGCGGCCACGCGCGCCAGTTGCGAGTCGAACGTCAGCCCCGAGGGATCGTTGATAATCGCCGCGCCGTACTCCAAAGCCTTCTCGGCCACGGCCGATTTGTAAGTGTCCACTGAAATCGGCGCCGTCAATTGTCCGCGCAGGCGCTTGAGCACGGGAACCAGGCGGCGCAGCTCTTCGGCTTCGGAGATGCGCTCGGAGCCGGGCCGCGTCGATTCAGCGCCGATGTCGATGATGTCGGCGCCTTGTTCTTCCAGTTCCACCGCGCGCGCGAAGGCGCGGTCCGGATCGGCATATTTTCCGCCATCGGAGAACGAATCGGGCGTCACGTTGAGCACGCCCATCACGAGCGTGCGCTCGCCCAGCAGCAGCTCACGGGCGGCGAGTTTCCAGACGAAGTGGCGCCGCTCCACTAGGGCACGACCTTTTTCCACTTTTTGCCGACGTGGAACACCGCACCTTGCGGCGGGACCACGAACTTCAGATCGGTATGCCGGACGCCATCGATCTCAACGGCGCCCGATTTGATCTTTCTCTCAGCATCCGTGCGTGAATCGGCGAGGCCCGTCCCCAACACAATCTTGGGCAGGCTCGACCCAGACTCGGGAGGCCAGTTGACTGTTTCGATGTCCGTTGGCTGCGCGCCTTCCCGCACCTCGCGGTCGAAATCCGCCTGCGCCTGCTCCGCCGCCGCGGCCGAATGAAAATCCGCCGTGATCTCGCGCGCCAAGCGCATCTTCACCGTCATCGGATCTTCGGCCTTCATGGCCGCGATCTCCGCCATGCTCTTGTCGGTGAGCAGCTCCCAATAGCGCCACATCAATGCATCGCTGATGCCCATCACTTTGCGGAAAATCACTTTCGCCGGTTCGGTGATGCCGATGTAATTCCCTTTCGATTTCGACATCTTCTCCACGCCGTCCGTGCCTTCGAGCAGCGGCACCGTGGCGACGATTTGCGGGGGCTGCCCGAAATCGCGCTGCAGCTCGCGGCCCACCAGCAGATTGAAGCGCTGATCCGTTCCCCCCATCTCCACGTCGCACTTCAACATCACTGAGTCGTACCCTTGCGCCAGCGGATACAGCAGTTCGTGCACCGAAATCGGAATGCCTTCCTTGAAGCGCTTGGCGAATTCGTCGCGCTCCAGGATGCGCGCCACCGTGTATTTCGAGCACAGCCGCACAATGTCGGCGAACTTCAGCGGTTCCAGCCACTCGCTGTTGAAGCGGACCTCGGTCTTCTCCGGATCGAGAATCTTGAACACCTGCGCCTTGTACGTTTCGGCGTTCTGGTCGATCTGCTCGCGCGTCATCGGAGGCCGCGTGGTGTTGCGGCCGGTAGGATCGCCAATCAGCCCGGTGTTGTCGCCGATCAGAAAAATCACACGATGTCCCAGGTCCTGGAAGTGCTTCATCTTGCGCAGCAGCACGGTATGGCCCAGGTGCAGGTCTGGCGCCGTAGGGTCGAAGCCGGCCTTCACGCGCAAGGGACGCCCAGTCTTCGCGGCCTCAGTGAGCCGCTCGCGCAGGTCCTCCTCGCGAATCAGATCGACCAGGCCCTTCTTCAAATACGTCAACTGTTCGTCGACTGGAACCGTCGTGGTGGACACTTTCTCTATTAAAGCAGGCCCATACTCACAGACGAAGCCCATCCGCGATCAATCTCGCCGTGAGCGCCGGTGCTTCCATGGGAATGAAATGCGATTGCTCCGTGAGCAGCGTATCGCGTCCCTGCGCAAAGTGCGCCGCCAGGTCGCCCGCGGTCAGCGATTTCGCCATGAAATGCTCGTCTTGAAACCCGCCCCGGACTACGTGCACTGGAATTTGCACCGTGGCGATTTCGGTGTAGATATTCGATTCGCAAACGCGGCTGTTCTCATAAATGGACGCTTCGATCTCCGGCGGGCACGCGAGAACAAAGCCCTCGCCGTTTCGCTCGAGCGCGTGGTCGCAGTAATCGTGCAGGACCTCGCGTTCCCAGGACGCGAATGGCGCACGATTTTCGAATCGCTGGAACATTTCCTCGGGCGAGGTCCATTGGTTGTGCCGTTTTCGAACGATGTGGGCTTGATCCGAGCTTCCAACATAGTCGGAAGCCGGCCGGATAACGGGATCGAGCAACACCAGCGCCGAGAACGCCTCCGGCCGCAGCGCCGCCGCCAGCGTCACCGAATGTCCGCCCAAGGAATGCCCCACGCCAACCGCGCCCTCGATTCCGAGCGCTTCGGCGAGCGCCGCGATGTCCGCGCCCAATGCCCGCCAATGGTACGGCGGCGCAGGTTTGCTGCTGCGCCCATGGCCGCGCACGTCGAAGGCGACGCAGCGGTTTTCGTAGCCCAACTCGCGGAAATGCGCGATCACCTGGTTCCAGATGCGTCCGTGAAATCCGGTAGCGTGGCTGAACAACACCGGCCGGCCGGCGCCCGGCCACTCGTACACAGCCAACTCTACGCCGTTGGCAAACACTTTAGACTCCAGGGGTGCGCGCAGCATGCCAATTTCAGTCTAGCGGCTGCCCCTAACTGCC
Source organism: Bryobacteraceae bacterium (assembly GCA_030045355.1). Classification (GTDB taxonomy): domain Bacteria; phylum Acidobacteriota; class Terriglobia; order Bryobacterales; family Bryobacteraceae; genus Palsa-89. The sequence goes on along the minus strand of JASIGB010000061.1, from coordinate 6,592 downwards.
CGGCCGATTTAGCCGTGTACGGGCTGCGATGCGAGCACGGTTTCGATGGTGTCGAACAATTCTTCGGCGTGGACCGGCTTGGGGATATAGCCGTCCATTCCGGCGTTGAGACAGCGCTGCCGGTCCCCCACCATGGCGTGCGCGGTCATGGCGATGATGGGGATGTGCGCGCGAGTGCTCTCCTCCAGCCTGCGGATGGCCGCGGTAGCCTCGAACCCGTCCATGACAGGCATCTGTGCGTCCATCAGGATCAGATCGAAGCTCTCCTGGTCGAGCGCCCGCAAGGCCTGCGCGCCGTCGCCGGCCACCACCACGGTATGGCCCTGTTTTTCCAGCAGCCGCGAAGCCAGCTTCTGGTTGATCGCGTTGTCTTCGGCCAGCAGAATGCGCAACGGAAGACGGCCTTCGTGCAACGTGTGCCGCGTGATCACTTGGGCCGCTTTGTTCCCGCTGGAACGGGAGGCTAGCACCTGTAACATCGCTTCCATTAAATCCGCCTGCAGCACCGGCTTGATCAGGTACGCCGCGATGCCCAGTTCCTTGCAGCGCAGGCCGTCGCCGCGCTGCCCGCCGGAAGTCAGCATGATGGTCGCCAGGTTGGCCAGATCCGGCGACCGCTGGATCTGTTCCACCAGCATGAACCCATCGATGTCGGGCATGTGGCAATCGGCGATCAACAGACTGAACGGCGCTCCGGCGGCGGCACGCTCGCGCAGCAAGCCCAGAGCGGTTGTGGCGTCCGGCACGGTCGTCGGCTGCATGCGCCAGAAAACCAGCGTTCTTTCCAGAATCTGGCGATTGGTCGCGTTGTCGTCCACCACCAGCACGCGCACATTTTCGATCGCCGCCGGATCGGCGAGCGCGGCATGCGCCGGGACGTGTTGCACCACGCCCAACCGCGCCGTGAAATGGAAGGTCGAGCCCTTTCCCTCCTCGCTTTCCACCCATAGCCTGCCGCCCATCATCTCGATCAAGCGCATCGAAATGGAAAGGCCCAATCCGGTTCCGCCAAACCGGCGCGTGGTGGAAGTATCGGCTTGGGCGAAAGGCTCGAAGATGAGAGCCTGTTTCTCCTGGGGGATGCCGATTCCGGAGTCGCTCACCGAAAAATGCAGCGTGAGACTGTGCGGATCGGCCTCCTCGCCTTCCGGCTGGGCTTCCACCCGCAGAACCACCTCGCCCTGATCGGTGAATTTAATGGCATTTCCCGCCAGATTCAATACCACCTGGCGCAGACGCACGGGATCGCCAAGCACGAAGTCGGGAAGCTCGGGCGGTACGAAGCACGCCAACTCCAAATCCTTTTGGTGGGCTCCCACCGCCAGCGACTTCATGGCGTGGCCTAGATGATCCCGCAAGTTGAATTCGATCGGGTCCAACTGCAGCCTGCCGGCCTCGATTTTGGAAAAATCCAGGATTTCGTTGATGACACCGAGCAGCGACTCGGCCGAATATTTCACCGCATTCAAATACTCGCGCTGCGTGGCATCGAGTTCGGTTTCGAGCGTGAGCTCCGTCATTCCGATGATGCCGTTCATCGGCGTACGGATCTCGTGGCTCATGTTGGCCAGAAACTCCGATTTGGCGCGGTTGGCGGCATCGGCGGCGGCCAGCGCCTGTTCCAGCCGCAGCAGCATTTCCTTTTCCTTGGTGATGTCGATCATCGCACCGCCCAGCAGTTTGGGCTTGCCGTTCTCGTGCTCGGCGTGCGCCTGGCAGCGCATCCAGCGGACGCGGCCGTCCTGCAGGATGATGCGAAACTCCGTGGTAAACGAACCAGCCTCCGCCATAGCGCGCCGCGCCGCCGCGTCGAGCGATTCCCGGTCTTCCTGGTGAATCATTTCACGCCAGCGGTCCAGGGTGACTCGGTTGGGCTGGCTCTCCCAGCCCACCAGAGCGGCGAAACCCTCCGAGAACGCTAAAGTTTGGGTGGCGACTTCCGACTGCCAGATTCCAAAACCCGCGGCCCGCTCCGCCATGGCGATGCGCTCGGCGTTCTCGCGCAGCTTCTCCTCGGCGCGCAGGCGCTCGATGGCGTTGCCCGCCAGGTGTGCGCCCGCTTCCACCACGCGCAAATCCCGGTCCTTGGGCTTCGCTGGCCGTTTATGATACATCGCGAACGTTCCCAGTACTTTTTGTTTGGAATCGCGAATGGGCACGCTCCAGCAGGCGCGCAGTCCGAAACTCAGGATGAAGCCCTGGGCGGGCCCAAAACGGTGGTCGTTGGCGATATCCTCGATAATCGTGGTTTCGTTGCGGTACGCCGCCGTGCCGCATGCGCCGACTTCGGGGCCGATTTCCAGGCCATTTACTCCTTGCATGTACTCCGGCGGCAGACTGCCGCCCGACCCCTCCCACAGCCGCTTGCCCTCTTCATCCAGCAGCAGAACCGTACAGTAGCAGTCCAGGGCCATGCGCTCAATGGCCGCCGTCAGGGCGTTCAGAACCTGTTTGAGCGAGCACCCTTTGGCAATCAGCTCCAGCACCCGCCGCTCTTCTTCGATGACCCGCGAGGAGCGCTCCAGCTTATCCTGCTCCCGCCGGCTTTCCCGCAACCGCCGCGTCTGGACGTAGACCAGCGCGCAGGCGGCACACGCCAGACACAGCGGTCCGATCGCCAGGGCGGTTGACATTGGTCCCTATTTTTTCTATCGGTAAGAACCCTCAAATTTCTTAGGGTTAGGGTAAGAAATAGTCGCGGACTTCGCCATCTAACCGGCCTGTTTTTCTATGCTTGCCTGCGCGTGGCGGAGGCCCGGGCCGGGCCGCCCGCTGCCTAAGGCTCCTCCCCGCCGTTGTATACTGCAAGACTGGGCGTTCGGACGGCAATCCAGAAACCGGGCGCACCGGAGAGATAGATACTGCCGGTCCGCCGCAAGGCCGCCGCGAATCCAGGAGACAAAAACGAATGAGTGAAGTGCTCAGTGGAGCTGAGTTCAAGAAACAACTGCGTGAAGGACAGCCCAAGCTCGGCCTGTTCCTCAATTCCCACAGTCCGACGGTCGCCGAGCAGTTGGCCCATTCCGGCTATGACTGGTTGCTGGTGGACACCCAGCACGGGCCCATGGGCAATCTCGAATTATCGGGAATGTTGGCTGGAATCTCCAACGGCGGCGCGATTTCGATGGTGCGTGTCGCCGGATACCACGACCGCGGCGGCATCCAACAGTCGCTCGATATGGGCGCCAATGGCGTGCTCGTCCCCTACATCAACACCGCCGAAGAAGCGCGCCAGGCCGTGAGCTGCGCCCGCTATCCCACCGCTGGAACTCGTTCGGTTTACTTCCCTCAGCGCAGCATGGACAAGGCTGGACTCCTGGGTTATGCAGGCGCCGCCAACGAGAACATCATTGTCGCGCTCCAGGTCGAAACCGCCGATTGCATCAAGAACATCGACGAAATCGCCGCCGTGAAGGGCGTCGATCTGCTGTTCCTCGGCCAGAACGACCTATGCATGTCCATGGGCCTGTACGAAAAATACAAGTTCCCCGACATGTACACCTCGCCTGAGCTGGGCGCCGCCACCGATAAGCTCCGCGCCGCCGCCAAGAAAAACAACGTGATCCTGGGCCTGTTCCTGTTCGGAACCGCGCGCGTCGGCGAATTTCTCGAAAAGGGTTTCCCCTTCATCAGCGTCGGAAACGATTTGCACCACATCCTCACGCAGGCCGGCGCCTACGTTAAGGACGTGGAAGCGGTCTCCAAGGAAAAGGGCAAGGTCTGGAACCGCCGCCCGACCGCTTTGTTTTGACCGCATCCCCCGCCGCTGCTGCAAGTAATTGCAGCCGCGCTGCGATAAAATCGCCTAAATGCCGCTTTCCGCCGGCGACCAGCTAGGGCCGTATGAGATTCTTGCACCCATCGGGGCGGGCGGCATGGGTGAGGTTTATCGGGCGCGCGATACGCGCCTGAACCGCACCGTCGCGATCAAGACCTCCAAGGACCAGTTCACCGACCGCTTCGAGCGCGAGGCGCTGGTGGTGGCGTCGCTCAACCATCCGCACATCTGCCAGCTTTACGACGTCGGGCCGAATTATTTAGTCTTCGAGTTTATCGAGGGGACCTCGCCGAAGGGTCCCCTGGCGGTCAAGGACGCGCTGCCGATTGCGATGCAGATTGCCGAGGCGCTGGAAGAAGCGCACAAACACGGGATAATTCACCGCGATCTGAAGCCCGGCAATATTCTGGTGACGGCGCGCGGCGTCAAGGTCCTCGATTTCGGATTGGCGAAACAAAGCCACGAGGGGCAATCCGGGGACGACACCCAGACGCTGGAGCTGACACGCGCCGGCGGCATCCTGGGCACGCCGGCCTATATGGCGCCCGAGCAGTGGCAAGGCAAACCGGCCGATGCCCGATCCGACATTTACGCGTTTGGCTGCGTACTGTACGAACTTGTGGCCGGATCGCGGCCGGGCCGCGAACGAAAGCCGTTAAAGCAGCCCGCGCTCGAGGCGATCGTGCGCCGGTGCCTGGCCGAAGATCCAGCCAAGCGCTTTCAATCGGCCAGCGAGTTGAGTGCCGCGCTGCAGGGAGTTTCGAGCGTCGGCTGGATCAAATATGCCGTCGCCGCTCTGGTCCTGGCCGGGCTCGCGATCGGCGGCCTGTTTTTCTGGCAGCAGCGCGTGCAGGCCAAGCCGAAACTCACGGATCAGGATGTGTTGGTAGTGGCGGACTTCGACAATAAGACCGGCGATCCCGTTTTCGATACCGCACTCAAGCAGGCGTTGGCCTTCGATCTCCAGCAGTCGCCCTTTCTCAAGGCGATGGATGAGGAAGAGGTCCGGGACACGCTGAAGCGCTCTGGCCGGTCGCCGGACGCGCGAGTCACGGGCGAAATCGCGCGCGACATCTGTCTTCGCGAAGCCCAGAAAGCCACACTGGAAGGCTCCATCGCGCAGCTTGGCACGCGTTACCTGATCGCACTGCAGGCGGTGAACTGCCAAACCGGCGAAACGTTCGCACGCGACCAGACCGAGGCATCTGGCAAGGAGCACGTCGTGGATGCACTCGCGAAGGCCACAAACTCGATGCGCGGCAAACTCGGAGAATCGCTGAGCACGTTTCAGGGCGAAAACCGCGCTTATCAAAACGCCGTCACTACCAGTTCACTCGATGCTTTGCAGTCTTTCTACATGGGCGATGAGGGGTATTTGAAAGGTGGAAGTTCCCGGACAGTGATCCCCTTTTACCGTCACGCCGTCGAGCTTGACCCCAATTTCGCATTCGCCGGTGCGGTATTGGCAGTCATGCAGCACAACGTGCAGGACTTCGAAGCGGCGGAAAAAACCTCCGAGAAAGCCTTCTTGTTAAAGGATCGTGTCACCGACCGGGAGCGCTTGTTTATCGAATATGCGTACCACTATGTGCGCGGTGACAATAAAGAAACTTTAGAAGTCGGCGAGTTGCTCTCGCGGCGCTATCCGCGCGACGCCGTGTTTCACAGCAATCTTGCGAATGAGTATATGCGGGCCGGCGAGACGGAGAAAGCACTCCCGGAGGCGCAAGCCGCTCTCAAGAACGACCCCCGCATTGTACAAGGCTACTTTCAAACTGAGCGTGTCCTCATCGCTCTGAATCGTGCCGCCGAGGCCGAGGCCGTGTTGCGCGAAGCCGCCAAGAATGGCCTCGACACGCCGGAGTCTCACCACACGCTCCTGTATCTCGCGTCCGCCGAAGGGGACGCACAGGCTCAAACCCGCGAGGCGCAATGGCTGACCGCGCACCAGGAACAGGCTAGCGTCCTTCGGGAACAAGCCAACGGCGCCGCCGCGCGTGGGCACCTGGCCGAAGCGCAGAGACTGTACCGCGAAGGCGCGGACTATGCGCGCGATCACCCGTCTGACTTGACCAGCCAGTATCTTCTCGGCGAAGCCCGGACCGCCGACGCGCTGCTCGGCAAGTGCGCGAGCCGAGGCGCGCTGGGATCTCCTCGCGGATCGGCGCTATGCGATCCGGCGGCCGCGAAAAAGCTTGCGGCGGAGCCGGCACCAAGTTCGCCGCGAACCGGACCGGAGGGTTACGCTCGCGGGGCGGCGCTGCTGGCGGCGGGGCAAGCGGCCGAAGCGGCAGCCTTGTTCTCGAAAATGGTCGATCAAGAGTTCGTGAATTGGGGACCCGAGTATCCCGCCGCTCAGGTCGGCCTGGCGCGTGCCTCCAAAGCCATGCGCGACACCGCCCGCGCTAAGAAAACCTACGAAGAATTCTTCGTGTTCTGGAAGGACGCCGACCCGGACATCCCGCTGCTGGTCCAAGCCCGCAAAGAATACGCCGCGCTGAAATAATCGGGCTTAGCGATTATCGTCGTTCTGGTCCTGATGCTCTTCGCGTTCTTTGCGGAGCTTCTCCCGCGCCTTGTCGGCATCGCGCTCGGACTGACTTAGCGCGTGCTTCAGTTGTTCTCGCGCCTTTTCGAGATCCTCGCTTGTTTGTGCATTAGCCTGCTTCAGATCCTGGCGCAGCTTGTCCCGTGCCTGGTTTAACTGGTTCCGCGCCTTGTCCTGTTCCTCGCGGGCCCGATCCTGATCCCTCGCGGTGCACCCCGCTGCCGCCAGTCCCAGCGCCAAGGCGCCGACTCCTATCACCCTGTTCA
>JASIGB010000676.1:0-5182 GCA_030045355.1 Bryobacteraceae bacterium | reverse complement strand
TGGATTCGCACTCCGACCATTGAAAGACGGTGAAGCGGCCGTCTTGGGATGCGACCAGGGCGGCGGAGTCGCGCTGGTCCTGAACGAATTGCGCGGCCGAAAGATGGCGCGTGCCGCCCAGCCGTTCCGGATGCACCCGTTCGTCCGCGCCGTCCTCAATGGGCTCCGTCACCAGGACCTGATCGACGGGATTGTGGCCACGGCGGCGCGTAATCTTGGCGCCGAAGCCCGGGACCTCGTATCGATCGGTGAGGATGACCGCGCCATCCACCGCGGTAAGTCCCGCGACCGCGTCGACGGCACGCTGTAGCTTGACGCCGTCTTCATTCTGCACCGGGCTTGACAGGCGCGCCAGTTCGGCAAGCGTCGCAAACGGCGGCGCGACGGCGTAGAGCATGGGCCAAACGATGGATTCGCGCCAGGTATCGCCGCTTGCGGGAACGACGAGTAGCGATCCGCCGCGGCCGTGGGAACGCATCGAGAGCGCAAGCTGCACCAACACGTTGGCTGGCGCGGACGAGCTGACCCAAGCCGCAGGCGATTCGGCGCCGAGCATCGCGGTGAGCACTTGCGGGCAATCGCCGGGAGCGGCTGAGCGGCCATCGATGATCTTCACCTGGTCGCCCTCGAGCACGGCGACGTTGACGAATTTCCCCTTTGTCTCGCTGCTATGGTGCTTAATGACGACCAAGCCGGGTGCGGCCACCTCCACTACCATGCAAAGTCGAGGGATGGCGCGCGTGGCGCCCCAGACATGCAGCCCATCGTCCGCGGGCCACACGCCCAAATGAATTCCGGGACGCTCGACGGCCGGCGCCACCTTGGTGAGCAGCCCGGGTTCGAGCGGGAGGGGGCGCTCCAGCAGCAACGCATTTTGCGTTTCGGCGGGCGAGACGAACGCCAGCGAGATTTTCGGAATGAAGCTTTCCTCGCGCCGCAGGCTGGCCCAGAAAGCCGCGTCCACCATGGCCTGGATGGACGGGATATCGGGGAGGGTCGCCAGGCGCAAGTTGGCGCCTCCGTTGAGTTCCACGAGCTGGCGTGCGAAATGCGCGTGGACCTTGGGCGAAACGATTCGGGCGGCGGGATAAGCGGCCTCGCGATCCATGCCTCAAGGGTATCGCGGCCAGATCCGCTAGCTCGCCCGCGGCTCAGCCATTTATCGCTGGCCGGCGTTGCTGATGATGTACGGCTGGAGCAACTCGGTGATGTTGGAGGAATCCAGCAGTGCCGGCTCCACGAAGATGCCGGTGCGGAACGCGCCGCCGTCCGGATTGGAGTAGACAATGTGGCCGTAGAGCGACAGGCCTAGGACCTCCAGTTTTACGATGGTGCCCGGCTCCAGCGCCGCTTCGAAAAGCGAACAAATGCCGGAATCGGAGACATCTTCGAGTTGGCCGCTGACGGCGAAGTCATTGTCCACCTGGGTGACAACCACCGGCAAATCGGTGGAGAAGCGCTGATGAAAGCGGCGTTCCATACCTAGTCTTATTCCCGTTCATCGCCAGAATCCGGCGATTACTTTAGCAGCTGGTTCCCTTAGCGGGAGCCGTCCTGCGACCAGCTTGGATCGCGAATCCCCAGAACGGCCAGGAACTCCACGTCCCAGTCGCTCAATACGAGCTCTTCGGTATTGCGAGTCCCGGTTGTGCGGGCCTCGAAAGCCGGGGCATCGGCGGCGGGAATGAGCGGCTCGTCGTCCACCAGCAGCGGAGCGTCTTCTTCCTCGTCCCGAGCGTCGTCGGGAGGGTCCTGCATCGAAATGTCAATCGTGAATACGGGGCACTTGCCAGTGCGTTTCAGCGCCGCCATGGCAGCGGCGACATCGTGGGAGTCGAGAATGGCTTCATTAATGGATTGCTGCAGGGCCTGCATCAAACCTTTGATATTCTTCGTCACGTTTTTGCCTCCGGTCAGGATGCTTTCACGGTCTGGATGGCGATGTTCCGAGCACTTTGGCAGCCAACTTCGAAATGCCTAGTGTGCAACGCGTTAGATGTGGGCTTTTGGTGCGGGTGGCAGAAGTGTGAGGTATCGCGCAGCTTGGTGCGTGGCGGACCGGGCGTTAGCACAGATGTAAACGCCTTCTTTTGAACGGTGGTATACCTGGAGTACCGCGTCTACTTTCCCCCGAAGCCCGAGTGATGGGAGGACGTTTATGTCCATTCGTGCCGTACTCTTTCTCATTGTTGTTGCGGCGAGCCTGGACGCCGGGTCGAATCAGTTTGAGGCGCGGTATGTGCCCATCGGTACGTCTGGCGCGGCGGATCTGCTCGCGGTGGACGGCTCCGGGAACTTCTTCGTCGTCGCGAACGTGCGGGAACCTTCAGGCCTGCTGCAAATTCGGGCGATCAAGACCGATCCTCAAGGGAATGTGCTGGCGAGCTTCGATTTCGGCAGCAGCGGCGGCGATACGCCCTCGGGGATCGCGATCGACCCGCAGGGCAATCCGGTGATTGTGGGCACGACATCCGCGGCGGATTTTCCGCTGGTGTCGCCGCTGGTTTCTTCGAGCGACCAAACGGGATTTGTCGTCAAGCTGGATTCTCAGCTCACGCAGATCCTGTTCTCCACGCGCCTGGGAAGCGCTGCGAACGCAGTGGCGATTGACCCGTCCGGGAACATTTACGTCACCGGCCGCACATCGAATAGCGATTTTCCGGTCACGCCCGGTGCGTTTCAAACAATGGGGCCGCAAGCTACGGACTTTGGCTCGCCGGTGTACGCCTTCGTGAGCGAGATCTCGCCCACCGGAACGAGCTTTGTATATTCCACCTTTTTTGGATCGCCGAATGCGACCTGCTTCGGCGGCAGCGCCTGCATTGGCGTCTTTGGAGGCACCGGCGGCGGCGCGATCACGGTGGATCGCACAGGCGCCGTAGTGATCGGAGGAACTACCACAGCCAATCAGCTTCCCGTCACGCCCGGAACGTTGGGACAAACCTGCGGGTGCGCAGACACCCCCTACACCGAACTGGTGCAGGCGGGGTTCCTCGCGAAATTCGCGCCGGGTGGCCAAACGCTCGATTGGGCGACGTACCTTCCGCTCACTCCGCCCGCGCCGGGGGAATACAGTCTCTCGATTTCCTCGATTGCGTTGGATGCCGAGGACAACGTTGTATTCGGCGGAGGCGCTTCCGCGGGACTTTTCGTGACCAGCGGGGCGCTCGAAAGTTCCTATCCGGCGGAAAGTGAGCCGTTCAATTATGGCGCGCCATTCGTGGCCAAAGTAAATGCGGCGGCCACCGGCTATATATTTTCGACTTATTTTGGCGCGGGCATCTATGAGTCGCCCACCGGAGCTCTGACGCTCGATTCGGAGGGCGATATCTGGATGACCGGTGGGTCGGCTCCGAGCGCGCTACCGCTGCCTAGCTCCGTGCCCTTGATCGGCAGTGGGTACGTGGCGGAAGTATCGCCGGACGGATCATCAGTACTCGCGGGAATCACGGCGCCCGCGGGCGCGGCGGGGCAGGCGATCGTGGTCACGCCGGCGGGAAATCCCGCAGCCTTGGGATCCGCGGGCTCGCTGCTGGTGGATCTCGCCGCTCAGCCCGCGTCGTTGCTCGGGATCGAAAACTCGGCCGGCATTCAGGTCTCGGGCAATATCGCGCCGTATGAACTGGTGTCGCTGTATGGAATTGGGATCGGGCCGGCGAAGGCGGCTGCGGGGCAGGTCGTCAACGGATCTCTGACCAATTCACTGGGCGGCGTGCAAGTGCTCTTCAACGATGTGGCCGCGCCGCTGCTCTACGCGGGACCGAACCAGATTAACGCCGTAGTTCCGATGAGCGCGGCGGAAGGCAATACGGCGACGCTTCAGGTCGTCACGCCCAACGGAACATTGGCCGGACCTTCGCTCGGCGTGGTTCCTTCCGAGCCCGAGGTTTTTCAAAGCAGCCCGCCCGCACCGGGAGGCGGAGAAGCGGTGGCATTGAACCAGGACGGCACCGTGAATTCGTCGAGCAATCCGGCATCGGCGGGTTCGATCGTGACGATTTGGGCGACCGGGGCGGGACTGAACGATTCGGCGGGCGATCAGGACGGAGAGATCGCGACGCAACTCTATACGCCGTTGCTTCCGGTGTCGGTACTCGATGCGAGCGAGCTCAATGTATTGGGAGTTTATTCGCTGGAGGTTCTGTACGCGGGCAATGCGATGGGCTTGGTGACGGGCGCGATCCAAGTGAATTTCCGGTTGCCGGAAAATCTTCTGAACGTGGGCCAGCTCACATGCCAATTGCAGATCGGCAATGGAGTGAGCAGTCTTTTCTCGGTATTTGTAACGCAGTGAGAATCTCCAGCGCTTGCGGCACGACAAAAACTACCTAGATTTCTACTTTTTATTTGACACCTCTGGGGAAAGTTGTGTAGCCTGATTTGGCGGGACATCGCGAGAGAATTCCGCAAATTCGCTAACAACTATTCGCATTTTAAGGCAACGTGAGAGCCGTGTCTTTCGAAGCCATGACGTCTACTGCCGCCGGCCGCGCCGCGGCACGATATCTCGATCACAAGCGATCCTCATGCAACTTCCGAAACCAAGGACCTGGGTTTTCCCCGGCGCTGTTGCGGTGTTGGCGCTCGCGGCTGTAGCGCAGCCGCCGGTCAATCCGTGGGCGAGTTCGAGTTGGCAGCCTCCGCCCGGCTACCAGGGACCAGTGTTTAAGCTCAGTTACGATTACCCGGCGCAATTGCCGCCGCGCGATCCCAATCCACCGTGGATTCGCGCCCTGGGCGGTAAGCCGATCTCGGCCGGCAATGCCCTCGCGTACGTGCAGGCCGTGAAGGATTACATCGCGAACGACATGCGCACGCTGATGCTGGATTATCCGAATTGGAACGCGCAGCAACGCAAGTGGTATAACTTGCCGTGGCTGTTTTCGATTCGCGATCCGCTGTATGGAACTTACGTGGGAACGCAGCAGGATCCCACGGTATTTCCGCTGTCGAACATGAAAAAACCGCTAATGACGGATTACGTTCTGGTTTATTACAACGATATCGCTGGGTACACGCTGGGCCAATTCTGGGGAAAAACGGCGATGCAGCCGGATCTGGCGAAAGCGCAGTTTCAGGACGGAGCGATCATCATCAAGGCGGCGCTCACCGACGCCACGCCGTCCGATTGGTCGCCGCTGGAGGGCGCCTCCACGTGGGACCTTTATCCGCCCACCGTGAA
>JASIGB010000675.1:0-2544 GCA_030045355.1 Bryobacteraceae bacterium | reverse complement strand
CAGCTCTACATGCCCACAACCTGGGGCGACACGGAAAAGATGGTCAAGCGGGCCGAAGCAGCCGGATGCCCGGTGCTGGCTTGGACCATCGATCTCCTGGCCGGACGCAACACCGAAACCGCAATCCGTTTCGCCCGAGCCGACCAACGGGATTGTTTAACCTGTCACGCCACTTCCCCAACGGCCGGCGCGAACACCCAGCGCAATCGTGGCAAGCCGATGTTCACGGGCCTTTCGGGCGAGATGAATCCGCCGGGCGCGACCTGGAGCTACGTGGAGCGGTTGAAGAAGATGACTCGAATGAAGCTGGTGCTGAAGGGCATCGATACGGCCGAGGACGCCAAGCTCGCGCGGGAATACGGCGCGGATGGCGTGGTTGTTTCCAATCACGGCGGGCGCTCAACCGAGACCGGGCGCGGCACCATCGATATTCTTCCCGAAGTGGTGGACGCGGTGGGTCCGCAGTTCCCTGTGTTCGTGGATGGCGGCTTCCGCCGCGGTTCCGACGTATATAAAGCGCTCGCCATCGGCGCGCGCGGCGTGGGCATCGGCCGGCCGTATATCTACGGCCTGGCGGCATTCGGGCAAGAGGGTGTGGAGCAAGTGCTCGATATCCTTCGCGCCGAACTGACTCTCACCGTGCGGCAGTGCGGGACACCCACGATCGCGGAGATTAGTAGAGCCTCCATCCTCCGCAATGGAACGCGGCTCTAAGGTGTTCAGAATTACCCCTGCGCTCGCTGCCTTGGCAATCGCTGGTTCTCTTTGGGCGCAAGCGCCCGCGGATCAGCCCGCGCCGCGGACCGATGAGAACTCGATTCTCGCTCACCAGGAGCTGCTCGCAAAGAGGACGCAGGGCCGCATCGATGTCTACTTCGAAGGCGACTCCATTACCAGGCGCTGGGGCGCTACGGATTATCCAGCGCTGCTGGAGAACTGGAAGCAGAATTTCTTCGGATGGAACGCCGGGGATTTCGGATGGGGCGCCGACCGCGTCGAAAATATCCTGTGGCGTGTCGAAAACGGCGAGCTCGATGGCGTGAATCCGAAGGTGATCGTCCTGCTGGCCGGAACCAACAACGTCGGCAATCGGGAGCCACCGGAAGGCGCGGAAGCAAGAGCGGCGGACGTTACGCGAGGCCTGGAAGCGGTGGTGCGGCTGATGCGCGCGAAGGCCCCCGGCGCGACGATCATATTAACCGCAATTTTTCCCCGCAACGACAACATCAAAGTGATGCCCGTGATCGACCGCATCAACGCCAATCTGGCACGCCTGGCCGGCGCCGCGGAGAAGACCGGTACGATTCGCTTCGTCAACATCAACCGGCAGTTGGCCCATGAGAATGGAAAACTTTTCGCTGGGATGATGAATCCGGATCTGCTCCATCCCACGCTCGCAGGCTATCAGGTGTGGGCCGATGCGCTGAAGCCGATTCTGCGCGAGCTGCTCGGCCCTCCAGCCTCGGAAGACCACGCGCCGCCGCCTACGGGCGACCCGAGCGCGCGGCAGTAGACGATGCCTCAACCCATTCTCGGGAAAATCGGCTTGAGCGCCGGATAAAGCGAGCGATACACAGCGTGCCCGGCGGCATACACCTTCACGGCCTCCGCGCGCGGCTCGACGGCGTAGCGCTCGTGAACAACCGCGCTGCAGGCATCCTCTACCGATGAATATTCCCCGGTCGCGACCATCGCCAAAATCGCCGCGCCCAATGACGAGCCTTCCTCGGACGTCATCCTGACCACGGGCTTGCCGAAAACATCGGCCAGTATCTGGCGCCACAGCGCGCTTCGGGCGCCGCCTCCGGAGGCTCGCACCGACGCGACATTCACACCCAGTGCCGCCACCAGATCCAAACCGTCCTTTTGGCTATACGCGACGCCTTCGATCAGCGCCCGAATCAAATCCGCCCGCGTATGTTTCGCGGTCAGGCCGATCCAGCCGCCCCGGGCAGCGGCGTCCAGATGCGGCGTGCGTTCGCCCATGAGATAGGGAAGCCAGCAGAGTCCGCGTGCCCCAGGAGGCGATTGCGCGGCTTCGGCGAGCAGCGCGTCATACGACATTCCGGGGGCGAATTGATTTCGGAACCATTGCAGGCTCAGGCCCGCGCCTTGCGTCACGCCCATGACGTGCCACTTGCCGGGAACCGCGTGGCAGAACGTATGGACGCGCCCGTGTGGATCGTAAGCGACGTTCTCCATGTGCGCGAAGATGACGCCCGAAGTCCCCAGCGTGCACGAAACTGTGCCCGCTTCCACCACGCCGTTGCCCACCGCGCTCGCCGCCTGGTCGCCGCCGCCACCCGCCACGGGAGTTCCGGCCGCCAAGCCCGTAAGCTCGGCCGCGTGCGCGGAAATGGTCCCGGTGACTTCGGCGGATTCGAAGGCGCGCGGAACAATCGCACGATCCAGTTCGGCGCCATCCAGTATTTCGACTGACCAGCGGCGGTGAACCACGTCGAACATCGCGGTTCCGGACGCGTCGGAAACCTCCGTTGCAAGTTCGCCGGTGAGGCGAAACCGAACGTAGTCCTTGGGCAGCAG
>JASIGB010000674.1:0-4134 GCA_030045355.1 Bryobacteraceae bacterium | reverse complement strand
ACAACGGCAAGCTATTTCGCGTGACGATCGACAACCACGTTTTAGCGCTCGACATGAAAACCGGCAAAGAGCTGTGGAACCAGAGGTTCGCGGATTTACACGATGGCTTTTACTCCACTGGCGCGCCGATTGTTGCCAACGGAGTGCTGATTTCCGGCGAGAGCGGTGGAGAGTCCACCACACGCGGATTCCTGGATGGCTGGGACCCGGACACTGGGAAGAAACTCTGGCGGCGCTATACCATTCCGGCGCCCGGTGAGCCCGGATCTGAGACCTGGCCCAAGAACACCAACGCGTGGTCGCAGGGAGGAGGGCCGACCTGGCGTTCCGGCTCCTATGATCCGCAGCTTGACTTGGTGTATTGGGGCGTGGGTAACGCCGAGCCTTACGATCCCAGGCCGCGCGAAGGCTTGGACAGCCTGTTCACCAACAGCGTCCTCGCGATCCGGCCGAAAACCGGGGAGGTGGTCTGCTATTACCAATACACACCCAATGACGTTTATGACGTGGACGCCACCGACGAACAAGTACTGGCTGATATTCGCGTTCGCGGCGAACTCCGGAGGGTGATGATTCAGGCGAACAAGAACGGCTTCCTGTATGTGCTCGACCGCACCAACTGCAAACTCATCGCCGCGCATCCGTATGTCAAAGTCAATTGGGCCACTGAGATTGACCTAGCGACAGGACGGCCGGTATTGTCGGACGTGTACAAGCGCTTTGTCGCCGGGCAAGAAGTTGAAATCTTCCCCTCGCGCGGAACGAATGCGGTGCCAATCGCATTCGATCCTTCTACTGGACTTATCTACGCCAGCACGTGGAATGTTCCGCGCATCCAACGGGTCGCAAACCCTCCGAAACAGGCGGAAAACGGCAAAGACTCAACCGGGGTGATCGCGCGAGTCGCCGAGGCCAAGCCCGGAGAAGTGGTCGGCCATTTGGAGGCGATTGATCCGCTAAGCGGCGAAAAGAAATGGGAGATCCCGTTGACGGACCTGCCGAGCGCGGCCGGCATGCTGGCGACAGGCGGAGGCTTGGTGTTCACAGGGTATTTGACCGGTGAGTTCATCGCGCTGGACGAGGATACGGGTAAGACGCTCTGGCAGTTCAAAACCGGTTCCAGCGTCAATTCGACAGCGATCACTTACACGCACAACGGCCGGCAGTATGTAACCGTTGTATCGGGGATCGGTGGGATTCTTGCGACCCGCTACGCATCGCGTAAAGTACCTGCCGGCGGCTCCGTTTGGACCTTCGCATTGATGCCTGACTCGCGCTAGGCGCAAGCCAAGGCACGCGCTATCAGCGATCAATCTACTTGACGACCGCGACCGACCCAAACGCAACGGTTGACGTCTTCGTCAGAGCCTCATTTCCGGGCGATCCGCCATTCATTTGGAGAATATACGCTGTGATATTCACCATCGTGTCGTCGCTCATATGCAACTCGGCGACCGGTGTTGTGTCAGCGGCTCCGCGAAACAGCGAAAACATCTGCGCCATGGTCTTTGGACTATACTTCCGCGCGAAATCGCTCCCCATCAGCGGCGGCACGCGCTTGGCAGGACCGATGAATTTGAGATACGGAGCAGGAAGCGATTCCAAAGGCGGAAGCTCTCCCGCTTCGCCCTTGCGGCCGCGCAGCGTGTAGGTGTGGCACTGGCCACAGCTCTTTTCGTATGCCGTCCGGCCGGCTTCGGCTTGGCCTGAGGTAAACACAGCGGGGCGTGGCGTTTCCTGGCCTGCTGAGTACGACCCCACCGCGCCCAGCATGGTGCCGGCGAGAACGACCCTCATTTTGAACATCCGCGAACCTCCGAGGTGAATTACATATCTGTGGCGGCGACGATTGTGGAGAAGTTACTAGGTCGATAGAAACAAAACCCGTCACCCACCGAGGTTGCCCCGTTGTCGTCGTAGAGCCCGAATCCTTGGTGCGGACGAGAGGATTTGGACCTCCACTCCCTTGCGAGAACTAGAATCCGAATCCGAACCAGCGTATTCTGACGCGGGCGCGACACGAAAAGGCGTTGGAGCGACACACAAGAAACGCTCCGAATGCTGGCCAATAAGAGCTATCCGCTAGGTGCGTCTCGTGGCGAACGAATTGCATCTTCAAAGGCGTGGATATGCCGGAACTGATTACTCGCAAAACTCGCCTAGGCTTCATCGGCTTGGGCTATCTGGGATCGCGCATTGCGCGTCGCTTGGCGGGCGCCGGGTTTTCGCTGATCGTTTACAATCGCGATCGTGCTAAAACGAAGGGCTTCGTGGAATTGGGGGCAGAGATAGCGCCGGATGCCGAGGCGCTCGCGGAAAACGTTGACGTCGTGCTGTCCTGCCTGGCCAACGAGACAGCGGTGGAGGACGTTTACCTCGGCGCGGGCAAAGTGCTTGAGAGCGCGCGGCCCGGCGCCCGAATTATCGAAATGAGCACCGTCGCGCCGCGGACAGCGCGTCGGTTATATGACGCTGCCAGGCGTTATGGTCTCTCGGTGCTGGACGTGCCGATTTCGGGAAGCACTTCGGCGGCGGAAAGCGGCCAGCTCACCTTGTTCTGCGGTGGCCCACGCCCGGTGTTTGATTCCGTGAAGCCGGTCTTTGAACCGATCGCAAAACAGTGGTTCTACATGGGGCCCAGCGGTTCCGGCGTCGCCATGAAGCTGGCAGTGAATACCTTGCTGGGTGTCGGCATGCAGGCGATCGCGGAAGCGGTCGCTTTGGGATCAGCCCTGGGATTGCCGCGCGATCTCCTGCTCGATACGCTGGCGAAAACTGCGGTTGTGGCGCCGGCGCACGTTGGGAAGCTAATTAGCGCCAAGTGGCATGATTACTCGCCTCAATTTCCCGTTCGGCTCATGTTCAAAGATTTCACTCTGATCCTGAATGCAGCAGCGGAGTCCGGACTTACTATGCCAGCCACCGAAGCCTCCGCGGTGATCACTTCCGACGAAGCATCGGCTGGGAATGAAGAAGACTTTTCCGCCGTGATCCGCCGCATGGAACTATCCGTTGCCGTCGGGTCGCTTTTGCCGCCGGTCGCTTAGCGATGGGAGTCGTATGCTGCCGGATCTATTGTCGACCCCTGCGGATTGGACTGAGACCTTCATTCGCATCGTTCTACGCGTCGTATTGTTCGCGCATGGAGCGCAAAGCGGATTGCGTCTCATTCTCGGATTCTCCAGCCGTCCGGCCGCCGTAGGCGTGGCAGTCACAATGCTGATGGCGATTCTGCCGGTGAACAGCCGGAACGGACGATTCCGGGATTGGTTCGGCGGTCGAAAAGCTCACGGTTACGAGTACCGCCCGCTTGCGATCACGCTCGCTGTTGCGGTAATGGTCCGAGGCGCAGGCGCTATTTGCTTGGATCGATTTCTCTTCTTCTTTGGGCGTCTGATAGACACCCAGGAAGCGATATTTCAATCAGGAGAATTACATGAAGCTACGTATGTTAGGACAAAGCGATTTGCACGTTACCCCGATCGGCATCGGAGCCTGGGCCATCGGCGGTGGTCAGTGGGAATTCGGCTGGGGTTCGCAGGACGATCGCGAATCGATTGCCGCCGTTCGAGCGGGATTGGATCGCGGCATCAATTGGATCGACACCGCGGCCGCGTATGGATTGGGACATTCGGAAACCGTGGTCGGCCGCGCGGTCAAAGGGTTAACGAAGCGGCCCTACATCTTCACCAAGTGCAGCTTGGTTTGGGACCAATCGCGCAAGATCTCGCATAACCTCAAAGCGGATTCGATCCGTCGCGAGGCCGAGGCCAGCCTGAATCGGCTGGGTGTGGACGCCATCGATCTCTATCAAGTCCATTGGCCCGCCTGGCAAGGACAACCAGAGAGCGCCTCGCCTGGTTCGATCGAAGAGGCCATCGGCGAGCTGGCGAAACTCAAGGCGGAAGGTAAAATCCGCAACATCGGCGTGTCGAATTTCGATTCGTCCCAAATGCAACGCGCGCTCAATATCGCTCCGATCACATCGCTGCAGCCGCCCTATTCCCTGCTCGACACCGATATCGAGGAGTCGGTGCTTCCCTTCGCTTTGCACCACCGCATCGGCGTGATCGTTTATTCGCCCATGGCCTCGGGACTGCTGACTGGAGCAATGACTCGCGAACGCATTGCCGC
>JASIGB010000673.1:0-2539 GCA_030045355.1 Bryobacteraceae bacterium | reverse complement strand
GTCCTTCGAGGCTGTTCCGGGCGTCGGGTCCGCGGCGTTGTCCGATTATGCGCCGTTGTGGAGGGGAGAACTCCTCGAAGCTGTGCGCTCACCGGACAACAGCCGATCGCTCGCCGAGATCCGCGCTCAGCCCGTGCTGGTCAGTGAGCGATTCTTTGAGACACTCGATATTCCGATTGTCGCGGGGGAAAATTTTCAACCGTCCCTGCATCCCGGCGAAGAGCCGGAGGCCGTAATCAGCCAATCATTAGCGACGCTCCTTGGGGCAACTCTGCTGGGCAATCGAACCGTCGTCGGGCGCTATATCGAGGTCGGCGACGAAGGGCGCTACGAGCGGCTGAAAATCATCGGAGTGGCCCGCGACGCCAGATTGAGCTTGGCGCATCCGGAAAACACCAGGCAGCCGGTGGTGTATCGCAACGTGTGGAATCATCTGGACACATTACGTTCACCGGTCCTGCTGGTGGGCGCGCCGCATCGGCCGGCGCTGCAACAATCCGAAGTTGCGCGCCTGGTGAGTGCGCGGGGACGGCAATACGTGGAATCCTACACCACGCTGGCGAACGCAAAGGAGGAAGCCCTGGCCGAAAACAGGGCGCTCGCGTACCTGGCCAGGGCTTTCGCGGTCTTTGCCCTCGCGCTCGCGGCGACAGGTTTGTTCGGACTGCTCAGCTTTTTCGTGGCCGCTCATACGAAAGAAATCGGACTTCGGGTTGCTCTCGGCGCAGCGCCTTCGAACGTGGTGTCGCTCCTCATCCGCCAGTTGGTTCCGATTTTTGCCGCCGGGTCCATTGCGGGCGTGGCCTTCACATTGGTGCTGGGCAAATTGGCCGCCAGTGAGATCTTCGGATTAAATGTCTACGATCCGAAGTTGCTGGCTACGTCCGTCTTGATCCTGGCGCTCACCGCCGCTGGGGCCGCGTGGCTTCCCGCACGGCGGGCAACATCGCTCGACCCGCTTCATGCGCTTCGCGAGGAATAAGCTCGCAAGCTAATCCGCGCGTTGCAGGGGCTCAGTTCTCCGTAGGCCGATGGGCGGCGTCGATGACGAGCACGTCCACCGGGCCCGTTTGCGATTGCAATCGAAGTCCCAGTTGTTCACGCAGCGCCGTCACCAGGGAGGAATCGCCGGTGGGAGGAGTGGGGTTCGCCACCGTCGGTGGGGCGACCCATTCCGTCGGCCCCGGCGTCCAGGTTAGTTCGATATCGTACCGGCCGGAAAGCCCGGTGGAATCGACAACGACATGGTCCACAAATCGCGGCAGCAAGTTCGTAAGGGCCGACAAAGGCACTCCACCCAGATCGAGGCTGCCCGGCGCGATCCGAATGTAACAGCTCTGGGCGGGCGCGGCTGCTCTGTTGCCGCAATCCACCAAAGACGGACGAAGCTGGGGCCCCAAGGATTGGCCGTTCTTTGCCAACACCAGAGCAAAGATTCGACCCTGCCGGTTTTCATGATGGACCTTCAGCCCGAACCGTTCCGCCAGCAGATTCTGCAGCATTATGCGCCGGGGAGCATTCGGGCCGTCGGGACCTGGTGGGAAGTCCTCCGATGCTTTGGCTTCGATATTGAATCGAAGCTTGTCCATCCAATCCGGCCCGCCCGAGATCAGGAAATCGGGATTCACCTGGGGGGCGGAGATACGCAGCGGCAATCAAAGAGCGTAAGGAGTAGTTATTGACACGGTACCGGCCACCGGGCTGGAAGCCGCCCGAGACACGCTCTTCGCCTGAATTGTTCACACTGATTGCCGCAACCTCAAACTTGATCGCATCCGATTGGGCTGCCGCGCGTTCGGAACCAGATGCCAAAACCAGCAGAGGGATGCCGAAAGAAATCAAGCTTGCAGTGAGCCGCATCGCCGGCGCCTCACTGCAACAGGGAGCCTAGCACCGGCAGCGGCACCGCGCTTTCTTTCAGCGCCGCATCGTGGAACTGCTCGAGCTGGAACGCCGAGCCTTTGCGCTGCTGGTATTCGGCGCGCGTGTCCAGCCAGCCGCGCCAGCCGAGGAAATACATGGGAAGCTGGCAGGACGACAGTTGCGCGCGCTGGAACTTGCCCGTTGCTTCTTGTTTTTCCTGGAACGCATCGTTCATCATCAAATCCATGGCCTGCAGCTCGGTCATGCCCATGGTTTGCAGCCGAATGTCGAGGATGGCGTTGGTGATCACCCGCAACTCCTGTTTCAGCAAAGTCAGGCGCAGGTCCTGGCTGTTGTTCAGGAAGCCTCCGTCCGACATCATCTGCTGCGTGTAGAACGCCCACCCCTCGATGTACGGGCCGTTTCCGTAAATACTGCGGAGCACGCGCCGCGATTTCGGTTCCAAGGCGTTTGCGAACTGGAACTGCACGTAGTGCCCCGGCATGGCCTCATGAATGGTGATTTCCATCATCCCGTAGCGGTTGTATTCGCGGAGCTTCGATTCGACACTCGCCTTGGGCATGCTGGGTGGAATCGGGGTGACCCAATAGAAAGCGCCCAGTTGTGGTTCCAGCGCCGGCGCCGCGTTGAATCCCGCGACGGAATAAATGCCGCG
>JASIGB010000672.1:0-4177 GCA_030045355.1 Bryobacteraceae bacterium | reverse complement strand
GCAACACATCCAGGAATTGTCTGAAGACGTCCTGCAAGTAGAGGAAGGAACGCTGTACCCGGCTCTGCAGCGCATGCTGGTGAAAGGCTGGATCGTGGGGGAATGGCGGCAGACGGAAAACAAACGCCGCGCACGCTATTACCGGCTGACGGCCGCGGGCAAAAAGCAATTGAGCGTGGAGTTGTCGGAATTCGAGAAAGTCATGCGGGCGATCGGGAAAGTGATCCAGCCCGCCTGAGGGATTTCTTATGGAATGGCTGACGGAGCTGTGGCGGCGAGCAAAATACTTGTTCCACGCGCGCGAATTCGATGCGGATTTGGAAGACGAGCTCCAATTTCATTTGGAAATGAAGCAGGCAGCGAATGAGGAGCGCGGTCTTGCGGCCGGCGAAGCACGCGCCGCGGCGATGCGGCAACTCGGAAATCGGACGTTATTGAAGGAAGACAGCCGCCGCATGTGGATGTGGGAGTGGCTGGAGGCGGCATGGCAGGACACCCGGCATGCCTTGCGACTGATGCGGAGAAGCCCCGGGTTCACGTTGGTCGCGGTGGCGTCGCTCGCGTTGGGGCTGGGCGCCAACACGGTGGTATTCAGCGTTCTCGACACACTGCTGCTCAAGCCGTTGCCGATCGCGCAGCCAGAGCGCGTTTACTATGTGAACGGAACGCGCATCCCGACGCAGTCCTATCCCAATTATGTGGATTTGCGAGACCGTAATTCCACGTTTGAATCGCTGTTCGCTTACCGCATGGATCCGATGTCATTGTCCAAGGGCGACGCGGCGGTACTGGCCTGGGGATTCCTGGTTACGGGCAATTATTTCCAGTCGCTCGGAATCCGGCCTGCGATCGGACGGTTTTTCACATCGGCCGAGGATGTGCACCCGAGCGCGAGTCCGTTCGCGGTACTGAGCTATGCCTGCTGGCAAAGCCGATTCGGGGGAAGTCCGGACGTGGTGGGCAAAGAGATTCGCATCAATCAGGCGAAGTACACGGTGCTGGGAGTTGCGCCACGCGGGTTCCACGGAACGGAGATTTATTATTGGCCCGACGTTTGGGTTCCGATGATGATGGAGCCACAAATCGAGGGGCGCAACTGGCTGAACGCCAGGCCAACATTCGACCTCATGGTGTCGGGACGGCTGAAGAGGGGTATAACGCCCGCGCAGGCCGAGGCGGATCTGAACCGCATCAGCGCACAACTCGCCCGAGTCTTTCCGATCGACGAAGGCATGCACGTGAGCCTGACGAAGCCGGGGCTGATGGGCTCGATGCTCCGGACACCGGTGCGTTCGTTTGCCGGCGCGGTCATGTTTCTGGCGATCCTGGTTCTACTGGCCGCGTGCGCGAACCTGGCGGGCTTATTGGCCGCGCGGACAGCGGACCGCTCCCGCGATCTCGCGCTGCGGGTCTCGATTGGCGCGGGGCGAGGGCGGATCGCGCGGCAGATGCTCACAGAAGCGCTGTGGCTTTCTTTGCTCGGGGGCGTGGCCGGCTGTGGCATCGCGTTTGTTCTGCTTGGGGCGCTTAGCCATTGGCGCGCACCGGTGGAGTTTCCCATCCAATTCGATGTAGTTCCGGACTGGCGCATTTTTCTCTTAGCTTTGGGATCCGCGATCGCAACCGGTTTACTGTTCGGCATGGCGCCCGCGCGCAGCGCCTGGAGCGCGGACCCGGCGCTAGCGCTCAAGAACCAAGCGGGATGGAAGCCGGGGCACCGCTGGTCGGCGCGGGATATTCTTCTCCCAATTCAGGTGGCGATCTGCTGCGTACTGCTTACGGCGAGCTTCGCTGCCGCGCGGGGGTTGATGCGCTCCCTCGATGCGCCGCTGGGATTCCGGCCCGACGGAGCGGCGACGATCGGATACGACCTCAGTTTGGTGCACTACAGCATCGCGCAAGGAGTGCAATTCCAGCAGCGCGCCGCCACGGCGGTGGCCCGACTGCCGGGCGTGGAATCGGTGGCCTATGCCAGCTCGGTGCCGCTGAGCACGGATCAATCGTACAACGTGGTTTACCCGGAGAGTGTGACGGACTTTCGGCCCAAGTATGCGCATTCGGCTGCGTGGTATTTCATATCGCCGGGATACTTTCACACCATGGGGACGCGGCTGGTGGCGGGACGCGAATTCACGCCGCAAGATGTGTACGGCAGGCCTTTGGTGGCGGCGGTAAATGAGACATTTGCTCGGACAGTGATCGGGACGGTGAATGCGGTGGGGCGGCATTTCCACGCGGGCGGCAGCGAATTGGCCGAAGTGGTTGCGGTGGTGGAGGACGGAAAATATGCCAGCTTGACCGAGCCGCCGCAGCCCGCGTATTTTATTCCGCTGCTCCAGCGCTACTCGTCTTCGATCGTCATGATCGCGCGCGCCCGGCGGAACGACCTGGAACTGGCGGGCGAAATGCGGGAGGCCGTGGCTAGCCTCGATCCGCGGCTGCCGGCGTACGGCGTGGGGAGCCTTCGCGAGATGCTGGGATTTGTTTATCTACCGATGCATGCGGCGGCGATCGCGCTGGGTGCGTTCGGGCTGCTGGCCATCATGCTGTCAGTGACGGGGATTTACGGCCTGGCGGCGTATACCGTTTCGCGGCGCACGCGCGAGATCGGGATACGGATGGCTATCGGCGCGCGTCCGGCGCAGGTGCTGCGGCTGATATTCGGCCGCACGGGGCTGTTGGTTTCCTCGGGCGCGGCGATCGGGCTGGCGCTCGGCGCGGCGGGCGCGAAGCTGATGGCGAGCATTGTGTATCAGGCCAGCTCGCGGGATCCGGTGGTTCTGATCGCGGGCGTGGTTCTGATTGCGTTGATCGGCGTGCTGGCGGCATATGGTCCGGCGCGGCGGGCGCTCGGGATCGATCCGCTGCAGGCGCTGCGGGCAGAGTAGAATGATCGTGCACCTGTGTTGGCGGCCTGATGAAGTCAATCCTCGTATCGTGTGGCTGTTGTGTGCTGGCGTTCTGCTTAAACGCCGCCGCGCCCAAATGCGAGTCCTTAGAACAGGACGGCACTACCTTTCAACAGTGTGAAGTAGAGGACGTGTCGTGTGACGCCTTAGTTAGGGATCAGAAAAACGCTCCATCGGACAAGTGGCAAGGGTGTCAGTGGCCTGCGACCATCCTCAAAGCACACTTAGAACAGCATGGCGTTATTGTTTTTGATACACACGTCAGGCTAAGGCCCAGCTTTCGTGATTCCGATCGGATGGACATAAGGGTCACCATTGAGAAACCGGACCACACTTTTCTGAAGCTAGAGCGAAAAGATGTTCCCGTAATCACTGAGAACACCATCCCAGTTGCAGACATCCACGCGGATGCAGATTTTACGACCCAGTTCGATCCGCTAGGGGTTCCCACGGTGGACGCGACAGAAAAGGGCGGCGCAAAGGAAGCATCTCATAGCTACAGATAGCTAATGGGTCCGCCGGACGGAGGCGGGGGTTCGTGCTATCGTCGTGAATGAAGGACCCCAGTGGCTCGCGCGAAACTGATCGTCACGGCGGCGGCGGTGCTGCTGCTTGCCCAGCTCCATTGCGTTACGGCTTGCGCGGCAGAGTTGTGTTCCGCTGATAGCGGCCGTACTGAATCCGTTCCGCCCTGCCATCACCATCAGCATCCAACGCCCGATCAGAATCGGCGTTCGTGCTCCTTCCAGCGCGTCATGTCGGCAGTCACCACGCCCGATGCCCAGCATTTCGAGATGCCGGTGCTTTTCGTGCTTGGTCTCGCCCCGGCCAGACCGGCGACTCTTCGGCCGGCTGACACAGTGACGCGGACGTTCGATTTTTCGGACGGCTCTCCACCCGGCGCCGCCGGCATTTCTTCCTTCATTCTTCGTATCTAGCCTCTTTCGGTTCGCAACTCGATTGGCGTACGTGTATTCGTACGCCCAGATTTAAGGCGAGGAAGGAGATGTACATTGAATCCCCGAAGGAAATTCTTTAGAAGCTTTTTAGAAATGGGTGCGGGAGCCGCGCTGGCCCAGACGATGAGCGCTCAGCAGGCGCGCGAGGACCCGGCGCCGGTACCCGTCATGACGCCGGATGGCTGCGACCTCCCGTTCACGACGGACAACGGAGTGAAGGTCTTTCATCTGATCGCGGAGCCGGTCAAACAAACCATCGTTCCGGGCCGGACCTTGGATCTATGGGGCTACAACGGAAGCGCGCCAGGT
>JASIGB010000671.1:0-3273 GCA_030045355.1 Bryobacteraceae bacterium | reverse complement strand
GGCGATTTGATTTGGGCGTTCGCCGATTCGCGCGGCAAAGGCTTTCTGATGGGCGGCACCGCGGGCCGCACGACGCTCTCGGGCGAAGGCCTCCAGCACCAGGACGGGCACAGTTTAGTGCTGGCGAGCACGGTGCCCACGTGCCGCAGCTACGATCCGGCCTACGCGTATGAAATCGCGGTGATCGTGCAGGACGGCATCCGCCGGATGTACCAGCAGATGGAAGATCGCTTCTATTACCTGACCATCTACAACGAGAATTACGCGCAGCCGCAGATGCCCGAGGGAGTCACCGAAGGAATCCTGCGCGGCATTTACCGTTTTAAGAGCACGGAAAACGGCAAAGCTCAGGTTCAATTATTCGGCAGTGGGCCGATTCTGAACGAAGCATTGCGCGCGCAGAAGATCCTGGCGGAGAATTACCAGGTGCCGGCCGACGTCTGGAGCGTCACCAGCTATAACGAGCTACGCCGCGACGCGTTGGATGTGGAACGCTGGAATCGCCTGCACCCCACTGAACCGGAGCGGAAGCCGTATCTGCTGGCCGCGCTCGAGGGCGTGCAAGGTCCGATCATCGCGTCCACGGACTACATGAAAGTAGTGGCGGATCAGGTTGCGCCGTGGCTTCCGGCCCGGATGGTCACGCTCGGCACCGACGGGTTCGGACGCAGCGAGAATCGCGAGCACCTGCGCAAACATTTCGAAAACGGCGCCGAAGCGATCGCCGCTGCGGCCCTGGTGCGCCTGGCGCGCGACGGCCAGTTCGATAAAGATCGCGCGAAGGCAGCCATCGCTGAACTGGGTCTGGACCCCGAGAGCCCCGATCCGGTGACAAAGTAGTAGCGTGCAATAGTGCTCTACCTGTCCGAAACGGACGTGTGCGAGCTGCTGCCGATGCGCGAAGCCATCGGCGTGATGCGCGACGCCTTTGCCGCGCTGGCCGAGGGCAAGGCAATCAACCAGCCGCGGCGCCGGCTCATTCTCGACACCGGCGCGATCCTACACAGCATGGCCGGGTCGTATTGCGATTACTTCGGAACCAAGTTCTATTCCACGCATCCCCAGTACGGAGCGCATTTCTATTTCGTCCTTTACGCTGCCCGGACCGCTGAGCCTTTGGCGTGGATGGAGGCGAATTATTTAGGCCAGATACGGACCGGCGCGGCGTCGGGTTACGCCACCGAACTGCTGGCAGACCCCGAAGCCAGCACGCTGGGCGTCATCGGCTCCGGATTCCAGGCGCGCACGCAGGTAGAAGCGATTCGAGCGGTCCGCCCGATTCGGCAGGTCAGCGTCTGGAGCCCAAACCAAGAGAAGCGCCGCACGTTCGCGGCCGAAATCGGGGCCGAGGCCGTGGCCACGGCCGAAAACGCCGCACGCGGGGCTCGCATCGTGGTCACCGCGACTAATTCGCCCGACCCGGTGATTGAGGATGGATGGATCGCGCCGGGAACCTTGATCAACGCCATGGGTTCCAACCGGGCGAAGAATCGCGAACTGCCGTCCGAACTGGTGCGGCGGGCGACGTTGATCGCGGTGGATTCTCTCGAGCAGGCCAGGATCGAAGCGGGAGATCTGATCGTGCCCGATTGCTGGGACAATGTGCGGGAACTACAAAGCGTTTCGCGGCATTTCCGGCCCAACGAAATCACAATCTTCAAATCCTTGGGGATTGGTGTGGAAGACGTGGCGGCGGGTGCGTTCGTGTACGAGAAAGCCCGCGCTACTCCTGAACGCTTTGCTGATCGGAATCGCGCCACGCGCTGATCTTCAACCGCCTGCAAACCCAGCACAAGCCTTCGGCCGAATTGGGCGCGCAACTTGCCCCGCAGACGGAGCATTTGCCGGTGTTCTTCGCCTGGTCGGCCATGACCGAGCGCTTCGCTTCTTCGAGAAGATTGCGATCAATCACCGTATCCGGGGATTCCGGGATGCGCGGCTGCGGTTTCCGTTTCATGAACTCAACACTACAGTAGCATGTCTTTCGATACGGCGATGCCGCTTCGGCTTACGCCGCCTGATCGACGCGCACGATGTAGCCAGGGTCCAGCGCTGCCGAACAGCGCGAACACTTTTGGCCAGGCTTGACTCTCGCGCTCCGCCCGTTCGTGACCACGATCCCCTCCACGGTATGGGTGCAGATGGGGCAGTGGACGAAAGCTTTCGTCTCATACTGGGGGAGCGGTTGTTGCGCTCGAGAAGATCGGGAACCACTCTGAAGGTTCATCCTTCCTCCTTCCTCACTGCATAAGACGCACGCGTTGGGCCAAAGGATCGAAAAATTCTCGCGCGCGCCTCCGAGGGGCTTCTGGCAAGCTGAGAAGCAGCTACACTAAGGTTTCGCATCTCTATTTCGCGTCCATTATGAAGACAGCGTTTGTTTTTCCGGGGCAGGGGTCGCAGTTCGTCGGGATGGGGAAAACCCTGGCGGACAATTTCGACACTGCCCGCGCCATTTTCGACCGGGCTGACGAAGCCTTGGGTTTTCCACTCACCAAACTTTGCTGGGAAGGACCGGCCGAGGAGTTACAGCTCACCGAGAACATGCAGCCGGCCCTGGTCACCGTCTCAGTAGCGGCGTGGCGGGTGCTCGAACAGCAGGGCGTTCAACCGGATTTTGTGGCCGGGCACAGCCTGGGCGAATATAGCGCGCTAGTGGCCGCGAAGTCGCTCGCGTTTTCGGACGCCCTGCGGCTGGTGCGCAAGCGCGGTCAGTATATGCAGGAGGCCGTGCCCGTGGGTACCGGCGCCATGGCCGCGTTGCTGAAGCTGCCGCCCGGTAAGCTCGACGCCATCCTGGCCGAAGCGGCGCAGGGCGAAGTGGTGACAGCGGCGAATTTTAACTCCCCCGATCAGGTGGCGATTGCAGGGCACACAGGCGCGGTCACTCGGGCCATCGAACTCGCCAAAGCAGCGGGGGCGCGGCGGGCGATCCCACTGGCGGTCAGCGCGCCGTTCCATTGTCCATTGATGGAACCGGCGCAGCGGCGCATGAAACCAGAGTTGGATACCACTGAATTTCGCGATCTCGCTGTTCCTCTGGTGAATGGCTGGCGAGCCGACGTGATTCGCACGGGAGCGGACGCCCGCGAAGGTTTGTATCAACAGATTCCTAACCCGGTCCGCTGGACAGAACTGATCCAAAAGCTGGCTTCGCTCGGCGTCAGCCGGTTTATCGAAGTCGGCGCGGGTGGAGTGCTCACCGGGTTGCTGCGCAACATCGACAGCACGCTCGAAGGTTCCAAATTCGGTGAAGCCCAAGATCTGGAGAAA
>JASIGB010000670.1:0-7392 GCA_030045355.1 Bryobacteraceae bacterium | reverse complement strand
GTCCTACGGACAAATCGCGCGCCGACCCTTGTCTGGGTCGACAAGTCGAGCAATACATCCACGATCGTTCGGTGAAGTGTGGCGGCCATGAGATTCGGTTCAGTTCGCGCTGGATCGCTGCTGGATCAGCGCCACCAGGTCGGCAATCGTGGTGATCCGCTGGCGATCCTCCAAATCCAGCTCGATTTGAAATTCGTCTTCGATTCCCGCAATCAAGGTTACCTGGGCGAGGGAATCCAATTGCAGCCCCTGCACGATGGGCAGATCCGGACGTAGCGCGGCGATTTGCTCCGGCGCCAGCGTCAGACGTTCGGTGACGACATCGCGCAAACGCCGATAGATCTGCTGCTGCGGGATCGAAGGTTGCGGATCGGTAGACAAAGGTTGCGGATCGGTAGACATAGGTTCTCGCGTATGGAAAGCGCCGCTCGGCTAGCGACGTCTCATTGGATAGTCACGTTGCCCCCTGTCAGAGTGCGGTACAACAGGTAACCGTCGTCCAACCCCGAAGCGCTGAACTGGATCGCGGGGGTCTGCGTGCCGACAAGCAGGAAGCTAGTCGGAATGGGACTCTCGGTGGAACTGGGCGGGAGGGCTTCAACAACGAACGCCGGCACGGTGAAACTGTTCGCGCTGCCCGGCGCAACGCACAGGAACAGATCGCCCGGGCTGGTGGTGGTCGGACCCAAAGGCCCAGGAGAGGCCAGGCTAAGACCGGCGATGGCAACGAAATCGCCTTGAGCTGCGCCGCTCCAGTTGATCGTCAGAGGCTGCGTCCGGTCCACTGTGGTGATGGTTGAATTAGTCCACGTCAGATTGGCGGGAACCGGGATCGTCTGTGAAAAGGACCCTACGCTGCTGCCGGCGCCCGAAATCGTGTAGGTGCCAGGGCTGAAGTATGCGGGCGCCGAGCTTCCGGTGAGAATTTCATCCAGGTCTACCCCGCCGAGCGTGGCAGAATAGAATCCCGTGGAAGTGGCGGGAATGGTCTTGGAGCCGCCCGGTCCGCTGATCGATAGAGACGCGCCGGCATCGAGCCCGGAGGGCTTGATCGGATCCACCGGGACAGGATTCAGCCCCAGGAATTGCGAAACGGTGCAGTAGCCGACCGACGGCGATTGCGTCAAGCCCAGCGACGCCGATAGCTGCTCCGTGGAATAGGTTCCAAAAATGGAATTTGCGGTGTCGGAAAACGCGCTGAGAGAGATCGCCGCGTTCACGTTCAGTTCGATGTGTAGGAGGCTCACCATGCCGAGGCTGACGGATCCCTTGGATTCGAGCGTTTTCACGTCGGCCTCCTCGATCCCATCGGCGTCTGAACAATTGGCTCCGGCGCTCGGCGCGATGGCCATGGATGGGAAGTTACTCAGAATGCCGGCCGAGCCGGCTTTCACCGCCACCGGCACATAGCAGCCCTGAACGCCCTGCGGTACGACGAAGTCGACTTGATCGATCGCGGCGCAACAGCCGGAGCGTCCCGCATAGGTGACCGTGGCGGGTTTATTCCCCACCCACACCTGCACGTTGAGCGCGCTCTGCATATTCGTCGTAGGCGGCGGACCGGCGTCTGCGTCCGTGCCGGGGATCGGCCCCAGGCCTGTACCCCACAGAATCACGGTTTGGCCCGGATAGGCGGGAGAAACGATGCTGTTCACCGGCAGCTCAGTCGCCGAAACATAATCCTGAATAATGCCGGGCCCGCTACCGCCTTGATTCTGCGTAAAAGCTCCAAACGAACTGGAAACCACTTGAATCGACACCGACTTACTAGCCTGGCTGTTGTAGGTAACGGTCAGGGTGGCAGCCCCGGTCGGCGTGTTCGAGGGAAGAATCCCGGCGATCTGTCCCGGCGTCGTGTAAATCATGTAGGCGTTCACGGTCGTGGATCCCGAGGTCACCTGGATCGAGGCACCATCCATGGTTGTCTGCAGCGGGAACGAAAGAGCGCCGCTGCTGGTGGTACCTAAGCCCGAGCCGAAAACGGTGAACATGGAACCCTGCGCGATGGACCCTCCGGGCAACGCGGAATAGCTGTAGCTGGCGACGTTTAAAACGCCGCCAGCGGAGACCACCGGCTGGGCTGGAAGCCCCGGCGTGACCATCAGGAAGACAGTTACTAAGAACGCAAAACGCCGAATCACACGACCCCCCGGGCAGGATGTAGCGAAAAAGAATCTCAAGAGTATCATAATCTCCGCGCAGTCCAGCACGAAAATCGGCCTATAGGTTCCATTACTATTCAAGGGTCGAAATCGCTGGAGTTGCAGTAGACTAACTCCAAGAGCTCCAAGCGACGCTCACTTGCGACTAGAACCGCGTACCGTTCTTTCAGAAACGGTTTAATCGGAGGAGGAAGATATGCAGGACGGTTCTCATGAGCGCGCACCGTCGGCGGGGTTACTCATCAGCATGACTACAGCCGAACCAAGAATATCGTTAGAGAATAGCCTGACGGCGGCGCAAGCGCACCAGTTGGCAGATCAAAAAGGATTTTGCGTTTGGCTGACGGGACTTCCATCGGCGGGAAAATCGACTATCGCGGGCGTGCTGATTCCGATGCTGCAGTTACACAGCCGGACCCTCACCTTGCTGGATGGCGATGTGGTCCGGACCCATTTGTCGGCAGGGTTGGGCTTCAGCCGCAAGGACCGCGACACGAACATTGCTCGCATCGGGTTCGTAGCATCGGAGATCGTCCGGCATCGTGGAGCGGTGGTTTGCGCCGTGGTCAGTCCCTACGATGCCGCGAGAAAGGTAGCTCGCGCCATGGTGGATGAAGCAAGCGGAGAGCGCGGCCGGTTTGTTCTGGTTCACGTCGCAACGCCGCTCGAAGTGTGCGAAGAACGCGACGTGAAGGGACTGTACGCCAAGGCGCGCTCGGGAGAGTTGCACGGGATGACCGGCGTGGACGATCCCTACGAGCCTCCCGATGACGCCGAGATTGTCGTGCACGCTGATAGGGGGACACCGGAGGCCGGCGCGCTAGTGATTCTGGAGACACTCCGCCAGCGCGGCCTTCTCACCTGAACTCGGCCGCGTGCCGGTTATGACGCTGCTGCTTCGGCGCGCATCCCACCCACGAAATACCGATCGCGGAATTCGGTCACCCATTGACGATTCAGTTCCTCGCCGGAGGGCAGAGGCGTTTCGGCGCCGCATTGCGAGCACTTAATCTTGTAGGCCACCGCCGGTCCAAGCTCAGCCTCACACTGCGGACAGGACTGCGGCGTACTGTTCAAGAACGTCTCGATCATGCGCACCCAGGCGTCGACACGCAGAAACTGTTTGGTAATGTCCGCCACCGCCACCTCGCCTTCGAGCATAGCCGGATCTAGCTCGGGCATCCGGTCCATCAGCAGGCTTTTTCCGGCTTCGGTCAAAAAGCCGTCTTTTTCCAAGACATTGGGCCCGCAGACTTCGTTCGCCGTTTGTAGGATGCTTTTCTCGGGCATCCAGAGATTGAAGGCCTCCTCGGTCTCCATTGTGATCTCGATCAAATCGAGTGACTCCGCTCCCAGATCGTCCAGGTAGGACGCGGGAGTGATGGTTGCGGCGTCAATGTGCAGACTCTTGGTGACGATTTCAGAAAACTTGCTTGAAATTTCGTTTCGCGTCCATTCAGGTTTCATCTCTACGATCCTCCGATAGCCAAATTAAAAGTTCTCTACACTCTGCGGACTGCAAGTACGGCGTTCTGCCCGCCAAAGGCGAAAGAATTGACCAGGGCCGCGGATATCTGGGTTTTGCGGGCTTGATTGGGAACGAAATCGAGATCCAGTTCCGGATCCGGATTGCGAAGGTGCATGGTGGGCGGCGCAATGCCCTCCCG
Source organism: Bryobacteraceae bacterium (assembly GCA_030045355.1). Lineage (GTDB taxonomy): Bacteria > Acidobacteriota > Terriglobia > Bryobacterales > Bryobacteraceae > Palsa-89. The sequence continues at coordinate 3,563 of JASIGB010000670.1, read as the reverse complement.
CATGGCCTGCACCGTCATAATGAGGTTGCTTACCGCGGCGCCTGAAATCGTGTGCCCGATCTGCGCTTTGTTGGAAGACGCCATCACTTTGCCGGCGAGATCGCCCAGCAGGCGGTGAATCGCCTTGCATTCGGTGGAATCGTTCTTCTGGGTGGACGTTCCGTGCAGAGCGATGTATTGAATCTCCTCGGTAACCATGGAGCCGTCATCCAAAGCGGACCGCATGGCCTGTTCCTCGACACTCCCATCCGGCGAGGGATCAGTGAGATTCATGGCGCAAGTCGTGCAGCCGAAGCCCTTCATTTCGGCGTAGATTTTTGCTCCACGCTCGCGAGCGTGTTCATAATCTTCGAGAACCACCGCGCCACCGCCCTCACCCATTACAAAACCGTCGCGATGTTTGTCGAAGGGTCGCGATGCGCTTTCGGGATCCCCGTTCTGGCTGAGAGCGCCAAGCACGGTGAAGTACAGAATGCCAATCGGCGACACGGTGGCGGCGGCTCCCCCGGCAATCATTGCTACGGCGCGCCCTTGGCGTATCAGTTGAAATGCTTGCCCAATGGCGTGTCCGCTGGCCGCGCACGCCGTGTCGATCACTAGGACAGGCCCTCTCAGACCTAAAGCCTTGGCTGGCAGGCACGCAATCATGTCACCGAGCGAGCGCGCGAAGGTTTCCCGAGGTTGTACGCCGCTCTCGGCGAACCGGGGAAGATCGACGTCGGCATGGTCTGCGCCTCGCATCCGGTAGTATTCAGCGGTCAGCTCATGATCGATGAAGGCCACACTCGCTCCAGCGGCGACGCCCACGCGCTCGGTGTCGAAACCGGAGTCGGCCAGGTGGCTGTCTGCGAAAGCTTCCTTGGCGCAAGCCAGAAAGATACATGTCGCTCGCCGCATCTCTGTGGACGATATGCTGGACACCGGCGCGGGGAGGGCGTAACAATCCCGCCCGACTAGACCAAAACCATCCACGGTGCGGACTTCAGCGGCTACCTTGCACCTGTATTGCTTGGCATCGAAAAGCGAGATTCTTTCAATCCCGTTATCGCCGGCAATCAGGCGCTTCCAGACATAGGGCACTCCCTGACCCAATGCATTCACGACCCCCATGCCTGTGATAGCCACTCTTCGCATAAGTTTCGACCGCAGTCCGAAAACCTCTTCGTCTCGAGCGTAAGCACGCCACGGGGCTACTTCCGCAATTCTTGGCTGAGCGACAGGGCACCGTAGAGCCTGATTATGAAGTATGACTACGGGAAAGGCAATGATTTCTTAGAACTACTTCCGCACTAGGACTAGTAGGACTAACTAATGACTCATTAGTAACTGCAGTGGTTGACTCCCCACACTTCTGGAATTAGCATGTTGGAAAGGCCAATAATCATCGGAGGATTCTGAAGTCCCCTCGGGGCCGCGTTTCAGAGAACGTCTTCCACGCTTGAGGATAGGTAGCTTCCAGGCAGCTGGAGTTGACTGGGAGCGGTTGTGTGCATTTGGCCCTTGTCATAGGTAGCATTTGGTGCGGCACTTGTGAGCGGTAGTAGCTCGGTGCCAGATCCAAAGGAATGTCGTACAGGAAGTGGTTCTCTGCATGATGGTCACTCGAGATCAGGTACAGGATTACATACTCGGCAAGTTAGTAGAGTTATCGCAAGACTGGGATGATCCCGCTGAGATATCGGAACCAGCGCTGATATTCTCGCAACTGGGATTTGAATCCTTGGACGCCGTGGTGTTGGGCGTAGCCATTCAAGAGCACTTCGCCCGTCAACTCCCCTTTGCGGAGCTACTAGCGGAACTAGGCGAGCAGCGCCGGGATCTTTCGGTAGGGGAACTTATCGATTTCGTTTACCAGAACCTCAACCAGCCGGTTGCGGAGTCGCAGCGGGTGTAGCCGCCCAAACTCGGATGGGAGACAAAGTTCCTAAACCCTAACAGAGATGCCCAAAATCAAGGTTAACGGAATCGATCTTCACTACCTCGCCGTCGGCCACGGGTCCGACCTGGTCCTGATCCATGGGTTTCTCGGCAATCTGGCGGTTTGGCACTTACAGATAGCGCCACAACTGCGCAAGTCGTATCGAGTAACTACCTACGATTTGAGGGGCCACGGCTATAGCGAACTGACGCCCAGCGGCTATACGGCGGGCGAGATGGCCTCGGACCTTGAGGGGCTACTCGATACCCTGAACATCCGCAAAGCCACGCTGGTAGGCCACAGCTACGGTGCCGACATTGCGATGTATTTTTGTTTAAAACATCCTCAGCGGGTCGAGAAGCTGGTGGCGCTGGAACCGGGCTTAGCGGCGTTGGTTTCCGAGCGTAAGAGCAAGGAGTGGGAAGGTTGGGCTCACTGGGTGGCGAAGCTCGAAGAAGTCGGCCTTACCGTGCCGGAGGACAAGCGCACCGACATCGATTACCTGCTCGAGACCAGCTTGAACACCGCCAAGTTCTACGGCCCGGCCAGAGGCCTGCCGCGGAATCGCGAACCTCTGCTCCGCCTGCTGAAGAGCACCACTCTCATGCGGGATTACGAGCACGTCGGCGAGCTGACGCGCGCGGCGATGAAGAGCATCGACATTCCCACCCTGCTGATATACGGCGAGCATTCCCAGTTCATGGGAACCTACCACTTTCTAAAGAAAACGCTGCCAAACTGCACGCCGGTTCTGCTTCCCGGCGGCGAGCACTTCGGACCGCTCGAACAACCGGATCTTTTGATCCGGCAGATTGTCGATTTTGTCGGCGCTCCGGCGGCCAATCTGGTCGAACCGCGGCCTCCGATTTCGCCAGCACCGAGCGCGGGTGCGACCGAGATTCCACTTGAGTGACGGAGCGGCCCATCTCGGCGCCACCCTCATCACCGGCGCTGGTTCCGGATTGGGATTGGAGACAGCCCTGCAACTGGCCTCGCACGGCCGGAATGTTTATGGCTCGGTACTCACTTCTAAAGAAGAATCCGATCTTCACGATCAAGCGTCGCGCCGCGGCGTAAAAGTCAGCGCTCTGGGCATGGATGTCACTGCCCAGGAGCAAGTGCGCGCGTGCGTCGAAAAAGTGGCAGCCGAAGCCGGCGGTTTCAGCGCCTTGGTGTATTTCGCGGGCATGGGCCTGCGGGGCTTCTTCGAAGATCTTACGCTAGAGGAGGTCCGGCGCGTATACGACGTCAACGTCTTTGGCGCTATGGCGGTAACGCAGGCCGTGCTGCCCTACATGCGGCGCGCCGGCGCCGGGCGCATCGTCCTGACATCCTCGGCTGGCGGGCGCATGGGCTCCATGACCATCAGCGGATATTCATCCAGTAAGTTCGCGCTCGAAGGTTTCGGAGAATGCCTGCGGCAGGAAGTGTATCCGCTGGGCATCTACGTTTCGATGCTTGAGCCCGGGTTGGTGGCCACTCCGCATTTCACCGTGAACCGCAACCGCGCCCATAACGCCGTGAGTCCCGCCAGCCCGTATTACTCCTGGTTCTGCCAGCACGAACATATCGTAGACGGCATTTTGCGAGAGAACAATCTCACGCCTGCCGAGGTGGCTCGAACGGTTCATCGTATCCTTGCGGC
>JASIGB010000669.1:0-3443 GCA_030045355.1 Bryobacteraceae bacterium | reverse complement strand
CGGGTTGAGCGACGAAGAAGGCCGGCGATGCGCCGTCCCATACAGCTGAGTAGACGATGGTTCCGTTGGGCGCAAAGCGGGAGCCGATGATATCGCCCTGGCGGAACGTGAGGCGTTGGAAAGTGATGGGCTCTTTGTGAAACAGGCGCAGACTGCCCCAGACGCCGGCGCCGATTCCGAGCAGGGCGGCGAGAACCACGGGAGCGATCCAGCGGCGGCGAGTACGGGCGCGGGGAACGGGCTCCGGCGGCGCTTCGAGCAGTTCGAGTACTGCTTCGAGCGCAATCTTCACATCGACGATGTGCTGGATTCGCCGGTTCGGATCCTTCTTTAAGCATTGCGCGATGATCCATTCGAGCTCGCGCGGAACGTTGGGGACGAGGGTGGAGAGGGGAGCGGGTTGTTGGTTGATCACGCTGGCGAGAGTGGTGATGACGTTGTCGCCGGCGAACGCCCTGCGCCCGGTGACCATCTGGTAAAGAAGAGCGCCGAAGGAAAAGATGTCGGAGCGCGTGTCGGCGCGGCCGCCTTGCGCCTGTTCGGGCGACATGTATGCGGCAGTTCCGAAAACCAGGCCGGCCTGGGTGGTGAGCGGGGCGGTTTGATCGGGATCGGGAGCATTTTCGGGCTCGGTGAGCTTGGCGAGACCGAAATCGAGCACCTTCACGCGGCCCTGCTCGGTGATCATGATGTTCGACGGCTTGATGTCGCGATGCACGATGCCGGCGGCATGCGCGGCTTGGACAGCATCGGCGATTTCGAGCGCGTATTTAAGAGCCTGTTTGAGCGGCAGGCCTTTGGCGGGAATGAGCTGGTCCAGTGTTTTGCCGGCGACGAATTCCATCACCAGGAAGTCGGCGTCACGCTCGTGAGTGATGCCGTGCACCGTGACGATGTTGGGATGATTCAGCAGCGAGGTGGCCTTGGCTTCCTGGAGGAAACGGCGCTTGCGTTCCGGATCCCCGAGGCGCTCGGCGGGAAGAACCTTGATGGCGACGGAGCGATTGAGCTGGACGTCGCGGGCCTTGAAGACCAGCCCCATGCCGCCTTCGCCGATCAATCGTTCGACCTGATAAGATCCGATGCGCTGGCCGACCAGGTCGCGCGGCGCGGAGGGGGAGTCGGGGAGTTTGCCGGCGGCTTGGGAGACGGCGGCTTCGATCAGGTTGTCCTGGGAACCGTCGTTGGCGAGAAGGGATTCCACTTCGCGGCGGAGGCCGGCGTCGCCGGCGCAGACGGTGGCGAGGAAGTCCGCACGCTCGGCGGGGGCGAGGTCGGCGGCCCGATGAAACAACTCTTCGATGCGCTGCCAGCGGTCGTCGCCTTGGCCCGCGCTCCTGGGGCTCATGACGGATTTTCGCCCCGCAGATAGCGGCGCAGCCAGGCCTCGCCGAGACGCAGGTCGCGCTTGACGGTGGCCACAGTGAGTTGAAGCGCGGTGGCGATCTCTTCGCGATCCATGCCACCGAAGTAGCGCAGCTCGATGACGCTGGCCTTGCGCTGGTCGACGCGGGCCAGATGATCGAGCGCTTCGTTCACTTCGAGGACGTCGGGGGCGCGGCCGGCCGAGAGATCCAAGGCGTCGTCGAGCGTGATGGGGTCCGCCGAGCCGCCGCGCTTTTCGGCATTTCTCGAACGAGAGTAATCCACCAGCACCATGCGCATGAGGCGGGCGGCGATTCCGAAGAAATGCGCGCGATTTTCCCATTCGACTCGCTCGGATTGGCCGAGCAGGCGAAGGCAGGCTTCGTTGATGAGGGCGGTGGGCTGGAGAGTTTGATTGGGGCGGCCGCGGCGCAGATAGGATTTGGCGAGGGAGTGGAGCTCGCGATAGACGTGCGGCGTGAGCTCGTTGAGCGCGGCGCGGTCGCCGTGGCTCCAGGCGACCAGCAATTGCGTGACCGGCGGCCCCTGCTCCATAAGCTCTTATTCTGTCACGGTTTACATGGGGCTGCGGGGCGCGAAAAAAAATTACGCGCGCCCTTAGCCGTTTAAGCGCCGATTTACGAAGGAATCAGGTGAAAGGGAACGGCGCAGAGCGACATCGAGCGAATTCAAGAAAGGAGATCAGGCCATGAAGACCAAGACGAATGTGAAGGCGGGCAGCGCAGTTTGGGGCAGCTAGCGACGAAGGCTCGAAGCGGGATCGAACGAATTCAAGAAAAGGAGATCAGGCCATGAAAACCAAGACGAACGTGAAAGCGGGCACCGCGGTTTGGGGCAGCTAAGCGCGGAAAGCGCAAAGCGGCATCGAGCGAATTCAAGAAAGGAGATCAGGCCATGAGGACCAAGACGAACGTGAAAGCGGGCACCGCGGTTTGGGGCACCCGTAATTAAGAAAACGCCGGAGAACGGAACCCAGCCCTGGCAGATGGCACTGCCGGGGCTTTTCCATTGCGCCGGGAGCGCCGTTGGGTGCGCGGGGAACGAGCGTCGCGTGCCGGAATCGCGCACTTCGGCCCCGAGGATCACGCGCGGCAGTGGAAGGCCGGCTGAGGATCGAAGGACCCGTTCCCGGTCGGTACCTTGCATCGTCGCCAGGTGTTCCGGCGCCGCGCGGGCGTCGAACCTTCGGCCATCCGTTTGCTTAAAGGCTCGCTGGTTCGCAATTTTGAAGATGCCATTCCATTCGGCTTGGATTTCCTTTCTGCTGGCGTTCACGGCTCTCCTTCCGCTGATCAATCCACCTGGATCGGCGCTTGTGTTTCTCGGATTAGTGGGCGATGAGCCGCCGGCGACGTATCGGCATCTGGCGCGCAAGATCGCACTGGCATCCATCGTTTTCCTGATCGTGATCGAGTTCGCGGGCTCGCTGATTCTAAGCTTCTTTGGCATATCGCTTCCCGTCGTGCAGGTGACCGGAGGCGTAATCATCGCCGCCACAGCCTGGGCCCTTTTATTCGAAAGCGATGCTGGCGCAAACGTTCGAAAGAAACACGCGGAGATTGGAGGCAATGGGCTAGGAGCGGACGGCGAGCTGGACGGGAAGATTTTTTATCCCTTTACTTTTCCTATTACCGCCGGGCCCGGAACCCTGGTGGTTATGCTTACCTTATCCGCGCATGTCTCAAATCGGAGCCTGCCGGAGACTGTGGCCGGACATGCCGGTATCGTACTGGCGGCCGCGATTTTGTGCGCTTCGATTTACTTCTGCTACGGCTACGCGCCCAGGCTGATCACAGCGGTGTCGGCGTCCACCGTTCACGGCATTCTGCGGGTGATCGCTTTCATCCTGATGTGCATCGGTGTCCAAATCGCCTGGAACGGCGTTTCGATGTTAGGGATGAGCCTGACGAACCACCGTTAGGCTGTGTCCAAAGTTTTCGACACTGGCGGTGGATCGACACCGTTCATTTCTTACAACGCGGGTCGCCAGCTTGGATCGCCGCGATCTGCTGATCGGTCACCGGGATCGGCGCGCAGCCGTGCCCCTTCTCGCATAC
>JASIGB010000668.1:0-4621 GCA_030045355.1 Bryobacteraceae bacterium | reverse complement strand
CATGCTCCAGCGAACTTCACACTCCTTTGGTTGCGCAGGCAGCGCTTCTTTCTCACGCCGATTCCTATCGGCCTCATGCCGATTCTTATCGGCGCGGCGTAGAGACGTGAGAGAAAAACGTGGTGATAAAAATTTAGTCGGAGGCAAGAAATGGACGCGCGCTGAGATTCGCGCGAGGGTTGACCGAGGTGCGACGCTCTCCCGATCGGCCGCTCCCGTCATTAGGTGGTCGATCCAGGGCTGCACTCGGAAAGCACGGAAGAAATTGCCGGAGACATACTCGCCATTGCGCGAATCGGCCCGCGCACTTAGCCGTTCCACCGACCGCGACTTGGCCACTGCCCGTCGTTACCCGGGTCTATCCGCGCCAATCGCAACAGCGGACCTTACGAGGCCGCGGGCTTGGAGTTCCGCACTCTCCTGATCCAGTTAACGATGCAGCGGTTGGGGATGATGGTGCATGTGCATCCAGCCTGTCAATTTCGCAAACGGACCATGGGCAGCCTCCGGCGCCTTGCCGCTCTTCCGAAGCGATAGATAAAACATCGCGTACGGGATCATGGAGACGCCAAACATCAACAGAAAAGCCAACGCCGTATCGAGAGGCGACATTCCCGGGATGCCCTGATCCAGAATCGCGGTTTTCAGTTCGACCAGTGAGAACATAATCATGCCCTTCTCAAGTAACCTGCGAGCACGCCGCCCGCCAAAAGCGGCTTGGTGAGGAAGCGGCCAAACGCATCTGGCTGTGTTAAAGACCGCAGGTAACTTTACTTCCCTGGGTGAAAGACCCCATATCCGTGACATGCTGTCTCTAACATGAATGCGATCGGTCCGCCACTTTCCATCGACTCCGTGGTCCTGGATATGGACGGGCTGATGCTCGATACCGAGCCTCTGTATAAGATCGCCTGGCAGGAAGCGGCCTTCGAGCTTGGCTGCCCGCTGGACGACAAGTTTTATCTCACTCTGGTTGGCCGCACGAACGCCGAAGGCGAAGCGGCGCTGACGGAGCGCTTCGGCGCCGGATTTCCGCTCGACCGCTTCCGTGACCGCTGGGCCGCGCTCTGGCGCAGCGAGGTAGACGCGAACGGGATTCAGCATAAGCCCGGCCTCACGGAGTTGCTGACTTACCTCGCAAAACGCCGCATCCCCGTCGGAATCGCGACGTCGAGCGACCAGGATTACGCTGCCTGCAGCCTCGCCGCCGCCCGGCTCGACCGGAAAAGGTTCGCCTGCATCGTGACCGGGGAGCAAGTCGCCAATTCCAAGCCTTCGCCCGACATCTATATTGAAGCCGCCCGCCGCCTGGGCGTGGAACCGGCGCGTGTCCTGGCCGTCGAAGACTCCGACGCCGGCATCCTCTCCTCCGCCCGTGCGGGCATGATCGCCGTGATGGTCCCCGATCTGAAGCCCCCCTCGCGCGCGGCTCGCAAAGCCGCATGCGCTGTCGTTGCATCCTTGCACAAAGTCATTTCGCTGATGGAGGGGTCAGACAGCACGAGCCCCCGACCAGTAAGTAACCCGGCGCTTAATTGTGCCTTGCGCGGCACATGCGAGTGACATAGAATGTCTATGCTAGTGCATGGAGTGACGGATGGTCAGAAGAATCTGGCGCAAGTTCCGATTTCTCTTCGAGCGATCGCGCTTCGACGAAGAACTGGCCGAGGAGATGCGCCTGCACCTGGAATTGCGCACCGAAAAACTACGCAACGCGGGCGATGCGCGGCGGCGATTCGGTAACGTCACGTTGGCGCTGGAGTCCAGCCGCGATGCATGGATGTGGAGATGGCTCGATGAAGCGCACCAGGATCTGCGATTCGCCGCCCGGATGCTACGCAAAAAGCTCGGTTTTACCGCCATCGTCGCCGTGACGTTGGCCCTGGGCATCGGCTCCGCGACGGCCGTTTTCAGTGTCGTGGAAGCCGTTCTGCTGCGTCCCCTGCCGTACCGCGATCCCGGCCGGTTGGTGGTCATCTGGGATCACGGCCTACGCGAAAAGGGTCTCGCCAAGATCTTTGCGCGCTATGACGATTACAAAGATTGGCGCCGGACCTCGCGTTCCTTTCAAAGCCTTGCGGCGGCAACGTGGGCCTACAGCCCATCGCGCATTCTCACCGGTCGCGGCGAAGCCAAGGAGTTGCTGGCCATCCCGGTGACCGACGCGTTTTTCGAGATGCTGGGCGTGCCGGCCGCTCTAGGCCGCACGTTTACTGAAGAGGATGACGGAGACGGCTGTGCCATCGTTCTCTCGCACGGCTTCTGGGAGGCGGCGCTCGGCGGCGACCCCTCGATTGTCGGCCGGGGACTGACCCTCGACCAGCGGTCGTGCACGGTGGAGGGCGTCATGCCTGCAACGTTCTCCTTTTACCCGCCCGAGACGGAGATCTGGATTCTGCTGGGGAAGGACTACCAACCGCGGCCCGAGGGCGTAGGTATCTTCGCCCGCCTCAAGCCCGGAGTCACACGCGAGCAGGCTCAATCGGAGGTGGTGGCGTTGTATCGCGCCGCGCATCCCAGCGGCTTCTGGCACGATTTCGAACCGCGCGTGTACGATCTGCATGGCGAATTCACGTTTTTGGCCAGCCGCACGCTGCGCCTGACGCTGATTGTGGCGTTCTGCGCCGTTCTGCTGCTGCTTGCGATCGCCGCGCTGAACGTCGCCAATCTTCTTCTCGCGCGGTTGGCCGAACGTCAGCGGGAGATGGCCGTGCGCGCTGCTCTGGGATCTGGACGAGCACGGCTGGTGCGCCAGGTGCTCACCGAGAGCCTGCTGCTCGCCTGCATCGGGACGCTCGGCGGAATCGCGATCGCCAGCGGCGCGGTACGATACTTCCGTCACGCCGCACCCATCACGTTGACCGTCGGCGCCCACGTCACCATCGATGCGCCAGTCCTGATTTTCGCCATCCTGGTTGCGGTCGCGACCACGCTAGGCCTTGGTTTGCTGCCCGCGCTCAGCATCTCGCGCACCGATGTATTCGAGCGATTAAAAGCCGGCGGGCGCGGCGCGGTGGGCGGCGGGTTGCGCCGGCGTGCGGCAGGCACGATGGTCGCGCTCGAGATGGGTCTTTCGTTCGTCCTGCTGATCGGCGCGGGGTTGCTGCTCGCGAGCGCCTTGCGCATGGGGTCCGAGCCGTTGGGTTTTAATCCAGACCGCCTGTTTGAAACTCACACCCTACTTCCCACGCCGCGTTACGGCGACGCCGCGCGCCGCGAGCAGTATTATGACGCTCTGCTCGATCGCTTGCGCGAAACGCCCGGCGTGGCCGGCGCCGCTTTGACGGGCCAGCTCCCCCCATACTCGGTGAGCACGTCGAATGAGGCCCTTGAGGTCCAAGGACACCCGGTAGAGGCCGGCTTAGAGCGGCACGATGCCGGGTTGAATGCTGTCACTCCTGCGTTTTTTCGTGTAGTCGATGCGCCATTGCTCGAGGGCCGGAGCTTTGAAGAGACGGATCGCCTCTCCTCGACGCCGGTGGCGATCGTCAACGAAGCGCTCGTTCGCGAATATTTCGGCGGCCGTAATGTCCTGGGCCAGCAGATACGCCTGGAGCGTGGGCCCGGGCAGGAGATGCCCTGGATGACGATTGTGGGCATTGTGGGCAATCTCAAGCACTCCGAACTGATGAACGAAATGAGCTGGGTGTCGACGCCGATGCTCTACCAGCCTGTTTCCCAGGCCGCGCCGCAGCGCTTCGAGATCGCCATTCGTGCACGTGCGGCTGGTGCGTCGTTCGAACATCGGATTCAGGAACAGATCGCGGCCGTTGATGCAGCGGTACCCATCAATCCAGTCGAGCCGGTGAGCGTGGAAATTTTCAAGACACTGGCTTATCCGCGATTCCGCGCCCTGGTTTTGGGATTTTTCTCCATAAGCGCACTGCTGCTTTCCGCCGTCGGTTTGAATGGCGTACTGTCGCAAATCGTCGCGCAGCGCGTGCCGGAGTTCGGCATCCGCAAGGCGATGGGCGCCGAGCAACGCGACTTGCTCCTGCTGGTAGCACGGCAAGGCGGGATACCAGTCGCGCTGGGGATGGCCGGCGGGATCGCGTGCGCGCTGCTGTTTAGTTGGCTGCTGCGGGCCTTGCTTTACGGCGTCAACGCGGCAGACCCCAAAGTGATCGCGCTGGTGGCCGCGCTATTCCTGGCAATTGCCGCGCTCGCGATCGCGCTGCCTGCGCGTCGTGCGGCGCTGGTGGACCCCATGGTCGCGCTGCGGGATGAGTAAAGAACAAACGATGGGTAAACGCCAGGCCATTCCTCAAGGCACGCTGGACATGCTGATCCTGCGGACGCTTGCCTCCCTCGGGCGCCAGCACGGCTTCGAAATTGCGAACTCCATCGAGGAGCGATCGGAGAGCGTTTTGTTAGTGGAAGAAGGATCGCTGTATCCCGCGCTGCAGCGGCTGCTGGTGGAAGTCTGGATCACGGGCGAGTGGGGCAAGACGGAGGGCAATCGCCGCGCGCGCTACTATCAACTCACCGCTGCCGGACGCAAACAACTGGCGAAAGAAGTGGAACAGTACCGGTCGGTATCGGCGGCAATCGGCAAGATCCTGGAGCCGGCATGAACGAGATTGCGTTGTTGGAGTCGTTTTCTCTGGACGCGCGCTACGCG
>JASIGB010000667.1:0-2582 GCA_030045355.1 Bryobacteraceae bacterium | reverse complement strand
ATCAAGCCGGGACGCGCGCCATCGAAGTGGCTGGCGACGAACTTGCCGTCCTGCCAGTCGCCCGTGAGAGCGCCCGTATCTCCATCCACGCGCAAAACGGTAGCCTCGATATCCGCGCCCTTTTGCTGGACGATCAGACGCCAGGACTTCTCACCTTTCGGCGATTCATGCGGCATTTCCCATACGCCGTCGATGTTGGGGACCTTGGCCACCGCTTCGGCGGTCGGAGCCACATAGCGCTTGGCGTGGAACGCCGTGGAAACTTCGCCGGGCGCCTCGGAAAGCCGGCCGGGCGTGATGTTGATGGCGCTGCGGCGGGTCACGATGATCTTGCCATCCAGTTCGCCATCTTTGACCGTGGCCACGATGTTCGTCAGATAGTGCTCGAACTGCAGGGTAAGAACACCATTTTGAAAGCTGGCGCCGGTGGTGGTTTCCTGGTCATCGGCGCCGTTATGCAACGTGCCCACCAGATGATCGCCGTTGGCCGAAATATCCAAGCGGAACGGAATCACGGTTCCGCCTTTTTGCGTCATCGTCGCGGCCCAGCGCCCGTCCAAGTTGACAGTTTCGGCAAACGAGGGAACGCTGGCGGCCAAAGCGATCGCGGCGAATCCCGCCAGATGTTTGTTTTTCCACGAAATCTGCATGATCATGAATATCCTTTCGATTAGCGTTTTGATTGGAGCTGAGCCGCTCCCGCTTGAGTGCGGCTGGCGATTCCCTGATTGGTTTGCCGAACGCATTGTTTCCACGGTTCGGGCAAGCCGGGCTTCGTGGCCACCAGGATCTCGAGAATGTCTCGACGGTCCGAGCTGGAGAGCGACGCGAACTCAGGGCTGTGATCGCGACCGCTCAAGATATCGAATAGCCGGCGATAGATATAACCCTTGGCCGGCTCCGGAATGGCGTCGAACGCCTCCGAATAAATCAGGTAGCTGCAGGGGTACTTGAAGATGCGTTTCTGCAAATCAAAATCGCGCAGCGAACGCCCTTGGTGGTCGCGAGGACCGCGAGCGGCAAACTCATGCGTGAAATCCGACGTTCCCGCGATCGGATTCTGGATTGGAACTTCGTTGGCGAACAGCAGATACCGCACCAGTTGCTCGGCCGGCCCTTCGATCTTCTTCTCCACGTCATCCGGCGTTTCGTTTGGATCGGCCAGGGCAATCCGCGTTTGATAGTTGGTGAGCGTGATCCAGTTGTGCATCTGGGTTTGATGCGCCAGCACCATCAGCGCCACTATGTCGCTGGATGCACCGAGATACGCGTTGGTGTCCACATACTTGGCCAGGCCCGCCTGATTAGCGCCTGCTTCATTAGCCCTCGCTTCATTGGCCATGGATCCTTCGGTGCCGCTCTTCGCGGTTACGTACCACCCGCCCCAACGTTGGCTGAATGGACTCTCTTGTCCGGTAATGAACGTGCGCTCGGCCCCGTTGGGCGATCCGTCCGGTTTCGTAAACACCGATTTGATCAGGACGCCGGGGATGCCCTTGGTCGATGGCGCGACGTGGCACTGAATGCAATCCACCTCGGATCGCTCAAACCTGGGGTGCTTGTCGCGATGCTCATCCATCACGTAGAAGATGGCGCCCTGCATCGGATCGAACGAGACAAACTCCAGAAACCTTCCGTCGTGTACCTGCCCGACATAAACGTCGTCGTTGTAATAGAGCGCCCGCGGCGCTCCCGGATTGATGTTGGGGTACTGGAAGCTGGTCTTCGAAAACACCAGCGCCTGCGAACTCACCGGCACGTGCAGCGCATCCAGTACCGATTTCAGGTAGCCGTGGCGGGAATCATAGTGCAGCTTGAGTTCGCCGCGCTCCAGACGCTTCTCGAGTTTCGCGACTGGATCATTCAGTTCCGCAGACCGGTAGTGAATGGGCGCATCGGCGAACGGAAGGTAGCCCTGGTTCTTGATCACGATGCGCGCGCCCGTTTGCGGGACATTGCTTGTCGCCGGATCGCCCGCGGCCGCATAACGCGCCGGCGCGATCGAAAGCGCGATCGCAAGCGAACCTGATAGTACCGCCCTTCTCGATTTGCCTGACAATCTCACTCCTCCGGCAAACGCGGCCAAGAGCGCGGGGCTCCGCACAGAAGCATACTACTCAGGTAGAGTATAGGAGATTGGTTCACGCGTCAAGCCGTAAGCGGCACGCCAAAGCTGGAGAGCCTCGTTAGCGCGCTGATCAATCGGTCGATATCTTCGCACGTGTTGTAGAACGCAAGCGACGGGCGGACCGTGCTTTCCACACCGAACCGCCGCAAAATGGGCTGTGCGCAGTGGTGCCCGGCGCGCACCGCGATGCCCTCGCGGTTAAGCGCGCTCCCGATGTCTTCGGTCTTATGGCCGTCCAGCACGAAGGAAAGCACGCCCGCTTTTTCGGGCGCGGTGCCGATCAGCCGGAGGCCCGGGATCTCTTTGAGTAGTCTGGTGGCGTAATCGAGAAGCTGATGCTCGTATTCTGCGATACGCAGAAGCCCAATTCGTGTCACATAATCGAGCGCGGCGCCCAGGCCCACCGCGTCGGCGATGTTGCCCGTTCCGGCTTCGAAGCGGCCAGGCGCCGGTT
>JASIGB010000666.1:0-7374 GCA_030045355.1 Bryobacteraceae bacterium | reverse complement strand
GGACGGCATGACGCCCTGGTGTTATAGTACATGACACCTGCGTAATCGCAATCTGTCACCATTAAAATATAAACGTGCAATCCGGGCCCACACTCCAGCTCGCCACCGGTCATCTCGACCAGGTGCGCCAAGAAATCGGTAAGGTCATCGTCGGACAGCAACACGTCGTTGATGGCGTGTTGATCTGCCTGCTGGCCGGAGGGCATGTGCTGCTTGAAGGCGTGCCGGGATTGGGCAAAACTACCTTGCTGCGCACGCTCGGCCGCGTATTGCACTTGAAGTATTCCCGCATCCAATTCACGCCCGATCTCATGCCCGCCGACATCGTCGGCAGCATGATCATCGAAAGCGACGATCACGGCGCCAAAGCTCTGCGCTTTCAGCCCGGCCCGATCTTCGCCAATCTGGTTTTGGCCGACGAGATCAACCGCGCGACGCCCAAAACGCAGTCGGCGCTGCTCGAAGCCATGCAGGAACGCACCGTCACCAGCGGAACTACAACGCACGAGCTGGAAGCGCCCTTTTTGGTCATGGCGACGCAGAATCCGATCGAGATGGAGGGAACCTATCCTCTTCCCGAAGCCCAGCTCGATCGCTTTCTCATGAAAATCCTCGTCTCGTATCCTTCGCGCGACGATCTGAACCGCATCGTCGAGCGCACCATCCATCGCGATGAGACAACGCTCGAGCAGGTGGTCGACCGCGCGGCGATTATGGGCTTGCGCACCGCTTGCCACGACGTCCTGATCGCCCCTCACGTACAGGACTTCGCCATCGATCTCGTCATGGCCACGCAACCCGGCACGCCCAGCGCACACCAGCTCGCCAACAAATACATTCGCTATGGCAGCTCGCCGCGCGGGGCACAGGCGCTGGTGGAGTGCGCGCGCGTGCTCGCGCTGATGCGCGGCCGATTCAACGCGAGCATCGACGACCTCCGCCAGATCGCGCCCGACGTGCTGCGCCATCGCATCATTCTCAACTTCGACGCTCACGCCGACGGCCAGACGCCCGACACGATCCTCGGCGCCATCATCGAGAGCGTCACCTTGGCGGTCAAATCGGCGGTCAAATAAGAGTGTTCCAGTGAAATCCGCCCCGCTCATCGACAGCGCGTTCCTCGAAAAGCTGGAACGCCTCGCCATTCGTTGGCAAAAGTCGTTTCCCGGCCTGGTCGGCGGCCACAATATCTCGCACTTCGCCGGGCCTGGCCAGGAATTTTTGGACCATCGCCAGTTCCATCATGGCGACGATCTACGCGCCGTGAATTGGCGCGCGTACCTGCGCCTGGAGAAGCTGTTTCTCAAGATGTTCCAAGTGGAGCCGCGCACGCCGGTCCGCATTTTGCTCGATACCAGCAGGTCGATGACTACCGGGGGAGGGACTACCGGGGGAGGGACCGCTGGTGTCGTGGTCCCCAAGTTCGACTATGCGCGCAAGCTCGCTGCCGCGCTGTGCTACGTCGGCCTGGTGCGGCTGGACACCATCTGCGTCCAACCTTTCGCGGAACAGCTCGGCGATTCATTCCTGTGCGGAGGGGGGCGCCATCGATTCATTCCCGCCGTGAAATTTCTCGAGCAGCTTACGCCCGGGGGCCGCACGAACTATTTTCAAGTGGCGCGTGAGTTCATTTCCACTTATCCGCAGCGTGGCTTGCTCATCATCGTCTCCGATTTCCTGGACGATGCCGGTTGCGAACGCCCGCTCCAATATCTGGCCGACTTCGGGCACGAGCTGATTCTGGTACAGGTTTGGGCTGATGAGGATCGCGAGCCGTCCTCGGACGGGTTGCTCGATCTGGTGGACGCCGAGACCGGCGCGACGCTCGAAATCGGCTTCGACGACGCCGCGCGTGCCAGCTATACCCAGGCCTTCGACGCCCACGCCCGCGATATCCAGCGCGTCGGCCTGCGCAACAGCGGCCGTTATGTAGGCCTTTCCACCCAGACTACAATCGAAGAGGCTGTGTTCGGCCCTTTGGCCCGCTCGGGCGGCCTCGAGTAAGTCGCGATGTTTTTCCTCAATCTTTCCATGCCGGAGTTTCTGGCGATCCTTGGATCGCTCTCGGGTCTGGTGGTGGCGCTCTACCTTCTCGATCGCGTGCGCAAGCGCCACACCGTCGCGACCCTGCGCTTCTTCGCCGCTATCGAAAAGCCTCCCGTGCTCCAGCACCGGCGCAAGCTCCAGCAGCCTTGGTCGCTGCTTCTGCAACTGGCCAGCCTGCTGCTCCTGCTTTTGGCCATCGCGCAGTTGCGCCTCGGTTCGCCCGCGCGTTACTCGCGCGATCACGTCTTGATTCTCGACACCTCCGCCTGGATGGCCGCACGAAGCCGCGCGGGCAGCAATAATGCTCGCCTGATCGATCGCGCGCGCCAGGCCGCCGACAGCTACGTCAACGCGTTGCCTCCCGCCGATCGCGTGATGCTGGTGCGGGCCAACGTGCTCGCTACGCCTGTCCTGCTGTTCGAATCGGACCGCAAGAAGATCCACCTCGCCATCGATCAGACCCAGCCCAGCGCCGCGCCGCTGAATCTGCAACAGGCGCTCGATTTCGCCGCGCAGGCGCAAAAGGTGCAAGCGCAACGTCCCGGCGAAATCGTCTTTATCGGTGCGGGCCGTGTGTCGACTGACGATTCCACGCGGCTGGCCGCTCCAGCCAACTTCCGCTGGATCGCGATCGATGGCCCCACCGAGCACGTCGGCTTGCGAAAAATCAGCGTACGGCGCGCCATGGATGATCCCGACGCTTGGGAAGTCTTCGTCGCCGCGAAAAACTACGGCGCCGAACCCCGCTCGGTTCCTCTCACCGTCGCCTTCGGCGGCTCGCCCGTGGACACGCACCGCTTCGATCTGAAACCCCGCTCTGAGGAGAGCACCTCCTTCCGCTTCAACACGCGAGGGCGAGGATGGCTGGAAGCTCGCCTAGGTGTCACGCAGGATTCTTTCCGTCAGGATGCCCGCGCCGTTCTCGAACTTCCCGCGCGTGGCGCGCTGCCGGTTACCATTTACTCCGCGCAACCCGAACTTCTGCGCCCCATCTTCACGGCGATTCCCGGCATCGAAGCCAGCTTCCTCCCGATTTCGAGCTACAAGCCCGGCGCACACGGCGGAATCGTTCTGCTGGATCATTTCGCGCCGCCGGCGCCGCCCTTGGGTCAAAGCATCTGGCTGGAGCCGCCGCCGGACAAATCGCCGATTCCCGTCCAAAGCACGCAACAACACCTGAAGCTGAACCAGTGGCAGGCGGATCATCCGTTGGGAGCGGGTCTCCGCGTCCACGACATTGACCTGGCGGCCGCTGAAGTGTTCGCTCCCGCGCCCGGCGACATCGTCGTTGCCAGATCGGACTTGGGCCCCTTGATCGTCGCGCGTTCCGGCGATCCCAAGATGGTGGTGCTCGGTTTTCATCCCGTTCGCTCGGCGATGAAGTATCAACTTGCCACGCCCCTGCTGTTCGCCAACATCATTCGCTGGATGGCGCCAGACGCGTTTCGCTCCTGGGAATTGACCGCCGGCACCGTCGGCACCGTGGACGTGGATCTCGATTCCGAGATCGACCCTGCTACCGTTCGTGTGCAAACCGAAGACGGCCAGGCGCTCCCGTTCACCGTGCAAGGCAAAACGCTGCGTTTCTTCACCGGCACTCCCGGCGTGGTGCGCGTGCTCACCGGCGACCGCGAGTTGGTCTACTCGCTCACTCTCCCGCAACCCGGCGACACGGTTTGGAAGCCCTCCGCCGTCAAGTTGGGCTTGCCGCCCCGTGCCCCGCTCGGTCCCAGCTCGCGCGATCTCTGGCAATGGCTCGCCATCGCGGGCGCTGCCGGACTTTTATTGGACTGGATTCTCTATGGGCGCATGACTCGTCGCGTGCGCTTGGCCGCGGACTCAGGCGAAAGTGTTCGCTGGAGGAAAGCTTCGTGAATTTCGAGCGTGCCTGGGTCCTGATCTTTCTGCTCCTGCCGCTCGGTTGGATGTTTTTCGAGTGGCGCCGTACGCGCCGCGTCGCCGGATTGGTGGTGAAAACCATCACCTTTCTCGCCATTGTGCTCGCTTTAGCCGAGCCGACGCTCACCCTGCCGCAAACCAAAATGGCCGTCGCTGTTCTGGTGGACACGTCCTCCAGCGTGTCGCCCCAGGATCTTGCCCGCGCCTCGGAATTCGCTTCCGCCATCGAGAAGGCTCGCGGGCGTCACTGGGTCCGCATTCTTCCGTTCGCCCGCTCGGTGCGCGATCTCGACGCCGGCGAACGCCGCGGGCTGCATCTGGAAACCACCGCGGGCGAAGCCGGGCGCGCCACGGATCTTGAAACCGGCATCGAGGAGTCCATCAGTTCGCTGCCCGCGGACCTGGTTCCGCGCATCGTGCTCGTCTCCGACGGCAAAGAGAACGCGGGCAGCATCACTCGCGCGGCCTGGCAAGCCCAGCGCCTCGGCATTCCCATCGATACGGTCGCTCTCGCCGGCCGCCCGCAACCTGCATTGCGCCTCGAAGCCGTCACCATCCCCACCGTTGCATTCACCGGCGAGCAATTTCCCGTAGATCTGAGCATCGCCTCGCCCGGGGCCGTTTCCGGCTCCGTCGAAATCAGCGCGGAAGGCAAGGCGCTTGGATCGAAGCCCATTCAACTCGGAAAAGGCGAGAATCAGGTTCGCGTGGATGCGAGGCTCACCGCCGCGGGAGCCCTGAGCCTGGCCGGCGTGATTCGCGCCGATGGGTTGGGCGATATTCGTTTCGACCGCGCCGTCACTCTGCGCCGCCCCAAGATCCTCTTCGTCTCCCAGGACCCTCCCGGTACTGAAACCCACTTGCTCCAAGCTTTGACCGCCGCGCAATTCGACGTCGATCGCACCGCCGATCCGAACCACGGCGCGCTCGCCGATTATCAGCTGCTCGTCCTGAACAATCTGGACTTGGAATCGCTGCCCGATGCCCGCAAGTCCGACATCGAGAAATTCGTCCAGCAGGGCGGCGGGCTCCTGGTGATCGCCGGTGAGCGCAACGTCTATGTCGAAAACAAAACCGTGGAAGATGCTTTAGACCGCACGCTGCCCGCTAAGCTGGCTCCTCCCCGCTCGCCCGAAGGCACCGCCGTGGTGCTTATCATCGATAAATCCTCGTCCATGGAAGGCAAGAAGATCGAGCTGGCGCGCCAGGCCGCGATCGGCGTGGTGGACAATCTTCGGCCCATCGATGAAGTGGGCGTCCTGATCTTCGACAATTCGTTCCAGTGGGACGTACCGCTGCGCCGTGCCGAGGATAAGACACTGATCAAGCGCCTGATTTCGGGCATCATTCCCGACGGCGGCACCCAGATCGCTCCCGCATTGGCCGAGGCTTATCACAAGATTCTGCCCGCGCGCGCCACATTCAAACACATCGTGCTGCTCACCGATGGCATTTCCGAGGAAGGCGACAGCATGGACCTCTCGAAAGAAGCGTTCGCGCAGCACGTGACCATCTCCACCGTCGGCCTGGGCCAGGACGTCAATCGTACCTATCTCGAGAAAGTCGCGGCCACGGCCGGTGGAAAATCGTATTTCTTGAACGAGCCTGCCGGGCTGGTCCAGATTCTGCTCAAAGACGTCATGGAGCACACCGGCTCCACGGCCGTGGAGAAACCGCTGCATCCGTTTATCGCGAAAAACACCGAAATTTTGGACGGTGTGGATTTCTCGACTGCGCCGGCGCTGAAAGGCTACGTGCGCTTCATCAGCAAACCCTCCGCCGATACAATTCTCAAGGTGGATGAGGAAGACCCGCTGCTGGTGCGCTGGCAGTACGGCCTGGGGCGTGCCGTTGTATTCACTTCCGACGCCAAGAGCCGCTGGGCCGCCGACTGGGTGACTTGGAAAGGCTTCGATAAGCTCTGGACTAACACTTTCCGCGATCTGCTGCCGCACGCCGAAGCGGGCGAAGCCACAGCCGGCTTTGACAGCGCGAGCGGCAATCTCGTCGTGAGCTATCATCTCGGCGCCAATGCTGACGATCCCGAAAAGCCGCCGGAGATTTTCGTGCTCGGCCCCAACGGATTCCGTCATCCAATGCCGATTACGAAACTCGGCGCCAAGTCCTACCGCGGGAGCATTCACATCGGCGATCTGCAGGGTTTGTTCCGCATCCGCCCGCTCGAAGAATCCCGTGCTTTCCCCGAAGTGGGTTTCTACCAGCCCGAGCAGGAGCTGCTCGATTATGGCTCCAACCAGTTTCTAATGCGCTCGGTGGCCCAATTCACTGGCGGCCGGTTCAATCCCGCCCCCAGGGCCGTTTTCGATTCCGGCGGCCGCTCGCAAACGTCCACGCTGCGGCTGTGGCCCGCGCTGCTGGCGCTCGCCATCGCGCTCAACATCGCCGAGTTGCTCATGCGCAAAGCTCCACGACAGTTTCCAGGTGGAATGTTTGGGGGAAAAGGTCAACCAGTGTGATCTTTTCGATGTGGTAACCTTCGCTCATGAGAGCCCGCAGATCTCGCGCCAGCGTAGCCGGATCGCAGGAAACGATCGTAAGCCGCGGAGCGCGAATCCGGACGAGCCCCCGAAGCGCCTGTTTGCCGAGGCCCGCGCGCGGCGGATCGGCCAAAATAAAATCCGGCTTCTCCTCCAGCCCCGCCAGGTAATCCTCCACGCTTGATTTCACCGCGCCTGCGGGGAAATTATGCTCCAAATCGCGAAAGCTGCTGCCTCCCGATTCGACGGCCGTTACTTTTGTGAATCTCTCCGCGAGCTTCTTCGCGAACAGCCCTACGCCGGCGTATAGATCGACCGCCCATTCGCCGCCCGCGTTCCCGACCGCGCATTCCACCAACCGGTCGACCAGAAATCGGTTCACCTGGAAGAACGAATTGCGGCTGACCTGGAACCCGGCATAATCGATTGCGGTGGTCACACCTAACTCCGCAAGCTGTTCAAGCGCGGCTCGCGACACCCGGTCCACGACATTCACCTGCACTTCTGTCTCATTGCTGAATAGCTCCAGCGCGGTGGTAGTTTGTGGCGCATGGATCTTGCCGATGGTCTCGTTGAGCTTTGGCGAAGCGATCGGGCAATGGTTGATCTCGACCAGTTCCCGCGAATGTTGCCCGAAATATCCCACTCGCCCACCTTGAAGATGAAGCTGCACGCGATTGCGATACTGCCACGACTCGCCTGCAATAGTTTCAATTTCACCCGGGAATTCAATCTTGCCCACACGCTGCAACACCTCGCGCAGAATCTCGCGTTTCTGTTCTACCTGGACCGCGTAATCGATGTGCTGATATTGGCAGCCGCCGCAGCGTTGGAAATACTGGCAGCCGGGCGCAACTCGTGCGGCCGACGCTTCGGTAATTTCGATCAGTCGACCTCGCCCAAGATCGCTCTTAGCCCGGTCGATTTCCAC
>JASIGB010000665.1:0-7198 GCA_030045355.1 Bryobacteraceae bacterium | reverse complement strand
GCGAACCGCGGAGACCGACAACGAAGTGAATCTGAATCCCACGCCCGCGCTCAATTTTTACAGCGGTCACCAGAACGGCAACTTCAGCGTCCCGGGCCTTTCCCTTGTCGGCACCAGCATTTTCGCTCCGATCCTCCAAGTGCAAAACAAATTCCCCGTAGCTGACGACCTGATCTGGAACAAGGGGGCTCACAGCTTCAAGTTTGGCGGATTGATCAGCCGGGTGCAAAGCAACTTCACGCAGGACGGATGGTGGGGCGGCTCCTATACCTTTCCCAGCATCCCTGCCTTTCTCCAAGCGCAACCGGTTCTCTTTATCGGGCCCATCCCGGGCTACACGGACTCCACTCGCGACTTCCGCGAAATTGATGTCGACGGATACGCTCAGGATGAGTGGAAGGCGACTTCCAAATTGACAGTCAACATCGGCGTCCGGTACGAGTTCGTCACCAATCCGAACACCGACCTGCAGCCACTCAACAATATCATCAATCCTCCATTTGGGACATTCGTTCCTGTCCCCCACGTTTTCGAGTCAAATCCCTCCACCAAGAATTGGGATCCGCGAATCGGCCTGGCTTTTGATCCGTTCAAAGATCACAAGACCTCGATTCGCGTAGGCGCCGGCATTTTCTACGATCCCATTGAAGCCCGCACCTACGCTTCCGGTTATTACTTCAACAAGCCGTACGAGCTGGCCTTCGAGTTTTTCCCTCCGTTCCCGAATCCGTTCTCAACCGGCTACAGCATCCCTTCCGAGATCGTCGGTGTCGACTACAACATCCACGATACGCCGCATATGTACCAGTGGAATTTCAACATCCAACGCGAATTGTTTGAAAACACTGTTTTGACGGTGGGCTACGTAGGCTCGCGCGGCCTGCACTTGTATGAAGGACGGGACCTCAATCCTGTGGAGCCTAACGTCGTGAACGGCGTCGACTATTTCGGCCAATTAGTAAATGGCTCAATCGTCAGCAACCCGCGCGAGAATACGGCTCTGGGCGCTCTCAGCAGCGAGGCTCCGGTGGGGGATTCGCACTATAACTCCCTGCAGGTGGGCTTGAACCGGCGCTTCTCGCATGGCTTACAAGGCCAGGTCTCCTACACCTGGTCCAAATGCATCGACGACGCCTCGGGCACCTCCGGCCTCGAAGGCGGCGTGCCCTGGGTCGATCCGCTGGACGGCTCCTACGACAAAGGCCGCTGCCAGTTCGACCGGTCGCAATTTCTGAAGCTAGGCAGCATCTATGCATTTCCCTTTAAAGGCAACCTACTGGTAACGGGGTGGCAACTAAGCGGCAACTTTACGTACTCCAGCGGCGCGCCATGGAACGTAACGCTTGCGTGGGATCAAGCCGGAAACGGAGAAACCGGAGAAGAGCGGCCCAACATCATTTCGGGCGTCAACCCCATTATCGGCAACGTCAACGAATGGGCTAACCCGGCGGCCTTCTCGGTGCCGGCGGTAGGCACGCTTGGCGATCTTCAGAGAAACTATCTGTCAGGCCCCGGTCTCGTGGATTTGGACTTGGCCGTTCTGAAGGACACTCGGCTTTCCGAAAAGTTCCGCCTTCAGTTCCGCGCGGAGTTTTTCAATATCGCCAACCATCCAAATTTCGGGTTGCCTAACGGCGAGGTCTTCGCGGAGGGTCCGAACGGTACCGGCGTCCCCAACTCGACGTTCGGGCAGATCACATACACCACAACGTCTTCGCGGCAGATCCAGTTTGCTCTGAAGTTGTTGTTCTAAACGAACGATTCGTGAAGCGCGCGGCCCACCGGCTAAGCAGTGCCGGAGCCGTGCGCTGCGTTTCAGTCAATCGCGCACAACGGCTTTATCGCCTGTGCGCTTCCTCTACAAACCCGCCTTCCAGTTCCAGATCGCCCAACAAATCCCGTTTGGTAAACAGCCGCAGCTCGTCGAACCGTCCCTCGCGAATTTTGTTCACCCAGTCCGGATCGCCGATCTGGCCGCGCCCGATGGCAACCAGATCGAACTCACGGTTGTGGAAACGGCGCAGCAACTCCGCGAATCCATCTGCGCCCGTCGACTGCGCTTCCTTGCCGAAGAAGTTCTCCATCACGTCGGTATCCAGTCCCACGCTGCCGACGGCGATCACGGGCCTATCGGTCAGCGATTTGGTCCAGCCCGCGATTCCCAAATCCGATCCCGGCCATTCGGGAATCCAAAAACGCCGCGCGGAAGCATGGAATACGTCGACCCCGGCGGCGCGCAGATCGGCGAGCATCATGCCCAGATCCTCCGGCGTAGGCGCGATGCGCGCGTCATAGTTCACTTCCTTCCACTGCGAGAAGCGGAACGAAATGGGAAAATCGGCGCCCACGGCGGCCCGAATCGCGGCGACGATCTCGGCCGGGAATCGTACGCGGGCGCGAATGTCGTCGCCGCCATAGCCATCGCTTCGGCGATTCGTTTCGTCCCACAAAAACTGATCGAGCAAGTACCCGTGACAGGCGTGAACCTCCACGCCATCGGCTCCGATCTCACGCGCCGCGCAAGCGCCGCGAACGAACGCATCGCGAATCGAGGCTAAATCCTCCGCCGTGCACGCCTGACCATTCGGCTTACCGGCATACACCAGGCCGGACGGACTGAGGCTGGGATAACGCGAGTACGGTCCATCCCCGCCTTCCTTGCGTACCGCGCCTTCATGCCACAACTGCAGGAAGATGCGGCCGCCGGCGTCTTTGACGGCTCGAACGCATTCCGCCCACGCGTCCACGGTCGCATCGTTGATGCGGGTGAACTGGGGAGTTTGTGTGGAAGAAGGATGGTCAACCGCGCAGGATTCGGTGATCACCAGGCCGACCCCGCCTTCCACACGGCGGCGGTAATATTGCGCTAGCCGCGGCAGCGGACGCCCGTCCTCGCACCACATCCGCTGCATGCCCGGCATGACGAACCGGTTGGCGAGCGTAAGGCCGTTGATCGTGAATGGTTCGAATAGCGGGCTGAAGTCGAGTTCCCGCGCCACAGATCCGATTATACGGTCTGCGCTGTCCGCCATCCTGGCGCGTATTCCCGGCGAACCACTTCCGAATAGGGAGCAGGACTGACGATGGCGCGGATCTCGGTTTGCTTGTGGCGCTCGACCGTGGTCTTCCCGGAGCCCCCGCCCTCTTCGCCCCAGACCAACGTGACTTCGTGCCCGATCTCGATATCGGGGTCCACGATGCCCAGCGACAGCATGGTGCGCTCGTTGAAACTGTAGCCCGAGAACATCGACAGCCCGACGACGTGGCCGCCCGCCATCATCCGATCATAGGTCGCCGAGGTGTAATTCGGATTGGGCATATCGATGTATTTGCAGTTGTCGCGGCTCAACATCGAGACCATGGCTTTGCCGAGGTCTTCGGCGTTCCAGGCATAGGTCACCTTCCGGCGATGCGGCTGATCGGCCATTTTCTTTAAAGCGTCATGGCCGATGAAGTCGTGGTCGAACTTGGCGAACCCTCCATAGCCGAGCTCGTACGGCGTTACGTAGTAATCTTCGATGTTGTTCGAGTAGAAGCTTCCGCCGAGCGAGCCGCCCAGGCCCTCATAACTGGCGGCGGGAAGCCATTGCCGGTAGGGCTTCATCTTCTCGCCCGTGTAGATGGCCGGAAGAGGCGAGGGAATCCATCCGGATTCGAGCGCGTTGGTGGAGTAGGCCCTCGCGCCTACCTGCAGCAGGCCGAAGTCCTTGCCGGCCTCGATAATCGCGGCTTTGATTTCGTCGCCTTCTTCATAGGGTCCCCAAACTTCGAGGCCGGGAGCGCCAGCCATGCCATGGCGCAGCGCTTTCACTTTGCGCGCGGCGATGTGGATGGAGCCAACATTGAAAAATTTGATCTCGGGAAACGCTCCGCCATTCAGCTTCTCGATCACCTGCTGGGCGTTCGGCCCTTGAATCTGATAGCGGTAATGCTTTCGGATCACGGGCTTGCCGCCGGGCCGGGAGGGCGAGCGATCGTCCTTGCTGGTGGTGACGTCGTATCCACCGGTTTCGGCATGAAATTGAATCCAATTGGCAGTAGGGGCACGGCCCACAAAAGTGAACTGATTCTCCGAGTCTCGAAACAGGATGCCGTCGCCGATCACGTAGCCGTCGTAGGTGCAGGGAACGAACTGCTTGGCTCTGCTGGTAGGAAAGCTGGCAAAACTGTTGAACGCCAGATGCGAGAGGAGTTTGTACGCGTCGGGACCCTCCAGGTACTGCTCCACCATGTGATGCGACTGGTCGAAAAGAACGCAGGTTTCCCGCCAGGCGCGTTGCTCATCGCGCCAGTTGGTGAACTCCGGGGGGACCACCGGGTAGATGTAGGCTCCCACCTTGGAATTGCGGAGCATGTCCACCGGATTCCCCACGGTTTGCAGTAAGTCCTGCAAAGATTGTTGACGCACGCTTATGTCTCCTGTCAGAGTTCCAGCCGGATACGACCCCGTAGCCCGGGCGCCGGGTTGCGTAGAAGTGGCAGCATGCTGCTCGCGGCCGTTCAGGTCGATAATATCCGGTTGACTCAAGGTATCATTCCGAGTGATTGGCCACGCTGGCGACCGCGCCATGGCCTTTTGATGTTATACCGGGTTCCCGTTCCACGCCACCTTTTTCGAGGAACAACTCGGCGATGACGCCGCGCAGCCACTTGCTCGCCGGGTCGTGCGTGTAACGCTCGTGCCAATGCTGCACGACGTAAAAAGGAGGCAAGGAAAAAGGAAGCGGCAGGAGTTTGATGCGTCCGGCGCTGGCGATCAGCTTTCCGAGCTGCTCCGGCACGATGCTCAGGCAATCGGCGCCGGTGATCATGCTGGAGATGCCGAAGCATCCCGGCAGGCGCAGGCGCACTTTGCGTCGGATCCGGTTGGCCTCCAGGGCTTTTTCCACCATCTCGATCCCGCTGCCCGGCGTGGTCAGCACCACGTGCGCTTCGCTTTCGAATTGTTCGATGGTCAGTGTGCTGTCGACGCGCGGGTGATTGACGCGCGCGGCGCACACGAAGCGGTCCTTGAACAGCCGCTGCTGGCAAAACCCGGAGCCGGTGGGCGGCATGAACCCCACCGCGAGATCCAGGCGCCCCGCGTGCAGAAGACGCGGAGTCTCTTCGCAAATATCTTGCAGCTCGATGGCGACGTCGCGCGCGGTCGAGTGAAGGCGCTTCATCAGCGCCGGCAGGATCGTCAGGCGGGTGATTTCGGTGGCGCCCAGGCGAAACGTGCGATCGGAAGTGGCCGGATGAAAAGCCACGCGATGCACCAGCGCCGTTTCGAGCAGACCCTCCGCCTTTTCGAGCAGCTCGATCAATTCGGCCATTTGCGGCGTGGGCTCCATGCCGTCGGGCGTGCGGACGAAGAGTGGATCTTTGAAATGTTTCCTGAGCCGGGCGAGACTCATGCTGACGGCCGACTGGCTGAGCTCGAGATTTTCCGCTGCCTGCGAGACGCTGCGAGTCTTGTTGAGCTCGTTGACGATGGTCAACAGTCGAAGGTCGATATTCGTCATGTTCCGCCGCTTCATCGCGCTCGTCGCAATGCATGCATAATCACGTCAGATTGCATGCACGCGAGCATTCTATCGCCGGGCCAGGGCGCGTGTCAACCTGTTTGCGATGCGGCAGTGGGCTTAAATTCCGGGGCGAGGAGCGCAGCCGGCTCGGCTCCAGAAGTGCATGCATTTGTACACGGTTCCCGAGATATTCGCCATCAAAATAGAGAATACCGTGAATAATGAAAGTTCGGCTCGCCCCTGGAGCCGGCAGGCTTGAGCGGTGCCTTTATTGCGCGCTGCCGCCGCCCTTGCAAACGTCCGTGATGCAGATCGTAATGTTGCTCGCAGGCGGAACGGGTAGGCCTTTCTCTTTCATCAATTTTTCGAGCAGCGCCTCGCTGTCGGGATGCGCAATGGCCGATTGCACGCCCACGCGGACCAGGCCCCGCGCGTAATCGATGGGCTCCCACTCGTGGCCTTTGAGCGCACCCGTGAAGGTATCCCGGCTGCCGGCGTCCTTGGCATCCAGCTTGGCGCCGTGTTGGACCAGCAAAGAGATCACGTCGTTGCGTCCCTTGTGCGCGGCGCCGTGCAGCGCGGTGCGGCCGTCGCCGTCCGTGGCGTTGGGGTCAAGCCCCAGGTCCAGGCACATCTTCACCGCTTCCAGATTTTCCTCCGGCGACCATTCGTACGTCACGCCCTCCACCCAGCCGATTCCCGCCGCCACCATCAGCGCCGTATCGCCGTTGGAGGTCGCGATCTTCGGATCGGCGCCGTGGGCCAGCAGCAGCTTCATCAAAGTAACGTCGCCCGATTGAGCGGCGCGCAAAAAGGGTGTGGCGCCGTCTTCATACAGCCATTGCATGGTGAAGATGGTGCGTGTTTCGGTGCTGTCGCCCTTGCATTTCTCGGGCGTGGACTCGACGCCGCAAACGCGCGCGTTCACGTTCGCGCCGTGGGCGATCAGCAGCTTGATCATGTCCAGGTGGTCCATGTCCGGATCGCGCACCGGATAATCGCCGCCTTCAATATTGCGATTGTCGACAGCGATATAGAGCGGGTTCCATCCGCCGTTATTGGCGATGTTCGGGTCGGCGCCATGGTCCAGCAGATACGCCGCAAGCTGGTAATGCCGGTTCTGCACGGCGGTCAGCAGCGGGGTCCAACCGTAGTGCGAAGTCTGATTCACGTCGGCGTGCGCTTCCACCAGGAGCTTGGCGCAATCCAGGTTGCCTTGGCGGGCAGCCAGGATCAAAGCCGTCAATCCGCCGCCCTTGGTGTTCTTTTGAATGCCGAACGCGGCCGCCAGCGCCGCTTCATCCGCCTTGTTGGCGGAAAACACGCGCCGGAACCGCTTTTCTTGCTCCGCGCGGCCTTTGACCGTGGGCGCGAGATAAGCCGTCCCACCCTTGGAGTCGAAACTCGAAGCCACGCTGACATCGGCCCCGTGCTGCAGGAGCAGTTTCACGGCATCCGGGTGCCCCTGCTCCACAGCCCACATCAAAGCCGTGGTTCCGCGCAGCGATTCGGCGGCGTTCACGTCCGCGCCGTGCTTGAACAGCACTTCGATGGCCTGGATATTGCCGCTTCTTGCGGCGTACATCAGCGGCGTCTCATCGTGCGGGCCGCGCTCGTTCACGTCTACGCCCGCCTTGAGAAGCTTCTCCATCATGGCCGCGCTGCCGTGTATGGAAGCGAGTTGCATGGCG